>NZ_JBHWIR010000031.1:40189-52966 GCF_042731835.1 Kitasatospora sp. NPDC059817
GCCAGCGTGCACAGCAGCGCCACCTCGTCGGGGGAGAAGGCGCGGGGCGAGCGGTGGGGGGGGTCCAACACCCCCCTCAACCGCGCCCCCGGCCCCCCCGGCCCCCCCCAGATTGCCCCCCCGCCCCCGGGCCGCCCGCGGAGAGGGACTCCGCGCTAGGAGCTCCCGATGATCGATGTCGCCACGCTGGTCGAACAGGCCCGGGCGGGCCGGCCGCGGGCGGTCGCCCGGCTGATCACGCTGGTCGAGAACGCCGCCCCGCAACTGCGCGAGGCGATGGCCGCGCTCGCGCCGTACACCGGGCAGGCCTACACGGTGGGCCTGACCGGCTCGCCCGGGGTCGGCAAGTCCACCTCCACCTCGGCGCTGGTCTCCGCCTACCGGCGGCTCGGCAAGCGGGTCGGGGTGCTGGCCGTCGACCCGTCCTCGCCGTTCTCCGGCGGCGCGCTGCTCGGCGACCGGGTCCGGATGCAGGACCACGCCACCGACCCCGAGGTGTTCATCCGCTCGATGGCCACCCGCGGCCACCTCGGCGGGCTGTCCTGGACGGCCCCGCAGGCCCTGCGGGTGCTGGACGCGGCCGGCTGCGACGTGATCCTGGTCGAGACCGTCGGGGTGGGCCAGTCCGAGGTGGAGATCGCCGCCCAGGCCGACACCACCGTGGTGCTGCTCGCCCCCGGCATGGGCGACGGCATCCAGGCCGCCAAGGCCGGGATCCTGGAGATCGGCGACGTCTTCGTGGTCAACAAGGCCGACCGGGACGGCGCCGACGCCACCGCGCGCGAGCTCAACCACATGCTCGGCCTCGGTGAGGCCCGCGGGGCGGGGGACTGGCGCCCGCCGATCGTCAAGACCGTCGCCGCCCGCGGCGAGGGCGTCGACGAGCTGGTCGAGGCGCTGGAGAAGCACCGCGCCTGGCTGGAGGAGCACGGCGAACTGGCGGCGCGCCGCCGCCGCCGGGCCTCCGACGAGATCGAGGCGATCGCGCTGGCCGAACTGCGCACCCGGATCGGCGACCTGCGCGGGGACCGCCACCTGGCCGGCCTGGCCGAGCGGGTGGTGGCGGGCGAACTGGACCCGTACGGCGCGGCCGACGAACTCGTGGCCGGCCTCACCCGCGCCTGAGGACGGCGCAGGGCCGGCCCCCGGTGGGGCCGGCCCTGGTGTGCTGGGGGGGCGGCGGTGCGTCAGGCGCGGCCGCGGAGGCCGCGCAGGTGTTCGGCGACCGGGGCGAGTGCCTCGTACATGGCGTCGAGCTGCTCCTGGGTGAAGCGGTCGATGAAGTGGGCCCGGACGCTGCGCACGTGGTCGGGGGCGACCCGCTGCATGGTGTCCCAGCCGTGCTCGGTGAGGTGGGCGTAGAGGCCGCGGCGGTCGCCGGGACACTCCTGGCGCAGCACCAGGCCGGCGTTCTCCATCCGGGTGATCTGGTGCGAGAGCCGGCTCTTGGACTGGAGGGTGGCGGTGGCGAGGTCGGTCATCCGCATCCGACGGTCGGGGGCCTCGGAGAGCACGACCAGGATCTCGTAGTCGTTGATCGCCAGGTTGTGCGGCTGGAGTTCGCGGCTGAGCTGGTACTCCAGCAGCTTGGCGACCTCCAGATGGGCGCGCCACATCCGCTGCTCCCTGGCGGTCAGCCAGGGAGTCTCCTCCTCGGGCTGCGACGGAGGGGTGTCCGCAGTGTTGATCGTGTGCGTATCCATGGGCTCAGCATACCCTATTTAGTTCAATATTGTACAAGTTTACAGGCCGAAACGTCGCCCCAGATCGCCCAGATTGCCGAGGCCCGGCACGTTGAGGTTGCCCCCGCCGTGGCCCGACGCCGCCGGCTGGGACGGTACCCCGCCCACCGGCACGCCCGCCTCGGCGTCCACCTGGCCCACCGACCGCTCGGCCATCAGCTTCTCGCTGGACTGCAGCAGCACCTGGCCGGCGCCGATGAACTCGAACTGGTGCTCCTCGCCGGAGGCCCCGCCCAGCCCGGTCAGCCGCCGGATGCCGCCGATCAGCCCGTGCATGTAGTCGTGGTCGTAGTGGTGGCACGGCGCCGGGCAGTCCGCCCAGCCGACCAGCGCCTGCGGGTCCACCCGGATCGGCGGCTCGACGAAGTGCACCGGCCCGTTGGAGGCGGCGACGAACTTCCCGGTGCCGATCAGGGTCAGGAAGCCCGGGATGATCGACTGCTTGAGCCGCAGCGACGGGTCGAAGGCCAGCAGGTTGCCCGAGCGGACGGTCAGGTTGCCGTCGTCCAGGTCGTAGGAGTTGAGGTCGAAGGCCCGGTCGGCCAGCAGCAGCTTGCCGCGGCCCTGGGCGACGACCCAGTCCGCCGCGTGCATCGGCGAGTTGAAGTGCTGGCCGATCACCCGGTCCAGCATGCCGGCGCCGACGCCCTTGAAGGTGATGTCGCCGTAGTAGGCGACCATCTTGCCCTTCTGCAGGAAGTACGAGCCGTTCAGGTCGACCGAGTAGGCGTACGGGTTGACGTTGTCGTTCACCGGCAGGCTGTACGCGTCGTGCACCACCGGGCCGGAGCCGCCGTGCGCGTTCGGCAGCGGGGCCTGCGGGCCGCCGAACTGCTCCTGGGCGTAGGCCTGTTGGGGCTGCTGCGGGGGAGGCGGCGGCGGGTAGCCGCCCTGCTGGGGGTAGCCCTGCGCGGGCGGGTGGCCCTGGCCGGGCGGCGGCGCGTAGCCCGGCGGGGGAGGGGCGGCGAAGCCGGGCTGGGTCGGCTGGTCGTACGGCGACTGCCCGTACGGCGGCTGCGGCGGGTAGGACATCAGAGCTTCTCCTCGCTCGCCTGGACGTACACCGCGCCCTGTCCGGACAGCTCCAGCTGGAAGGCCTCGCCGGAGCCGCGGCCGATCATGTCGCGCCAGCCCAGCGCCGTGGACAGCTTGTTCTGCACCTGGCCGCGGTGCGCCACGTACGCCTGCGGGTCGACGTGCACCGGCTGACCCGGGACGATCGGCAGCTCGAAGACGCCGCCGTGCGCCATCACCGCGACCGAGCCCTTGCCGTCCAGCTGGGTGGTGAACAGGCCCTGGCCGGTGACCTGGCCGCGGACCATGCCCATCACCCCGCCCTGCGAGCCCATGAACATGGTGGACTGGCGCAGCGTGCCCTCGAAGGCCAGCAGCCGGTCCGCCTCGACGTACAGGGTGTCGCCGGCCAGGTCGATCACGTGCACGTGGTGGCCGCCGTGGCCGAACATCACCCGGCCCTGGCCCTCGACGGTCATCAGCGGGGTGTCCTCGTTGGCCACCCGGCGGCCGATCATCGACATCACGCCGCCCTGCCCGCCGGTGATGTTCGGCGTGAAGCGGACGTCCCCGGTGTACGCGAGCATCGCGCCGCGCTGGCTGAACAGCCGCTGCCCGGGCAGCACCACGGCCTCGACCATCTTGCCGTTGATCTTCGTGAAGCCCATCAGACGTCGCCCCCGATGGTGACCTTCTCCGACGGCTGCACGTACACCAGGCCCTCTCCGGTGAACTCCACCTGGACGGCCTCGCCGCCGCCCTCGCCGATCACCGTGGTCCAGCCCGCGCCCGACTTCAGGCTGCGGCGCAGGCTGCCGGTGTGCGCCACGTAGGCGCCCGGGTCCACCCGCAGCGGCTGGCCCTGGCCGACCCGCAGGATGATCGCGGGCCCGTTCGAGGTGACGGCGGCCCAGCCGTGGCCCTCCACCTTGGTGGTGAAGAGGCCGTTGCCGGAGGACATGCCGTTGAGTCCGGTGAAGGTGGTGCCGGTGCGCAGCGAGCCCTCCGTGCAGAGCAGGTTGTCCGCCTCGACGAACAGCGTCTCGCCGTTCAGCCGGACCAGGTTGATCTCGGTGGCCTTGTCGGCGAAGTAGCAGGTGCCCTGGCCCTTCACCTCCATGACGGTCATCTGCTCGCCGGTGAGCCGGCGGGCGACCATGCCGCGCAGGCCGTCCCCGCCGCCGGTCAGCTTCTTGAAGCTCATCTGGCCGGTGTAGGCGACCATCGAGCCGTGTCTGGCCTTGACGGCCTCGCCGGCCAACTCGACGGCGAGTACCCGGGATCCCTGGAGTCTGAACTGTGCCACGGCCGCAATCTAGCGGGCGCGGCCGGTGCAGGGGGAGGGGCGGGGGCGGAACTGGTACCGGTCTGCGACAAACGCGCCGGTCACGCCCGCGCGTGCGCCCCCCGAGCGGCGTGCGGGACGGCGCCGGCCGCCTCCTCGACCTCCAGCAGCGAGGCCGAGTGGCGCTCCGCCTCGAAGGCCACCACACCGCCGCGCAGCCCGAACAGCCGCTTGGACAGCATGATCCAGAGCACCGCGGCGATGTTCAGCACCAGCGTGCCGATCTTCACGGCGCTGACGTGCTCGCTCAGCTCGTAGCCCTCCAGCGGCAGGAAGGCGGCGGTGGCCACGACGGTGAGGTACTCGGCCCAGCGCCTGCCCAGCCAGAGGCCGACCGCCTCGACGATCTCGATCAGCGCGTAGGCCACCAGCGCGCCCGCGACGATCAGCAGGGTGCTCTTCCTGTAGTCGAAGGTCTTGCGGATGGTGTCGACGATCGGGGAGTGTTCGAGGTCCCAGTGGAAGTGGTCGGTGACCGGCCGGAAGACCGACAGGTTCTCGTCGAACACCCGGTGCACGGCGTCCTGGCTGTTGGAGAACTTCCAGACGGCCCAGGCCACGATGATGATCAGCAGGCCGCGCAGCACCCGCTCGACGGCGAGGAAGCGCAGGATGAAGAGGTCCCGCAGGGCCTTGCCGCGCGGCACCAGCGGGGCGTCCTGCGCCGGGCCGGAGCCGTGCGGGGCGCCGAGCGCGAAGTCTCCGCAGCGCAGGCAGCGCCAGGCGTCGCCGAGGGCGGTCGCGGCGTGCAGCCGGGCGGCCAGCTCGGGCTCGGTCGGTGCGTAGGTGGTGTGGCCGCGCTTGGCGCAGGTCCTTCGGTCCCAGTCCCGCTTGAACATGTGGTCGCTACCCCCGGTCGTCCGATGTCTACGGCGCCCGGTGCGTCGGGCGCGGGCAGCAGGATAGGGGCAGCGGGTGACGGGCCGGCGCGACCCGCCTGGTTCTGGCGCACAGCTGTGACACGGACACGACGGCCGTGGGGTCGGGCGCGACGGCCGTGGCGCCGGGGCCGGACACGGCGGCTGTGACGTCGGGCACGGTGCCCACCCCGGCCGGGGCTTCGGACAGGTGCTCGGTGATAATGGCCGGAAGGCTTGTGAGTCGCTTCACAAGCAGGTCCGCCTCCGACCCCCGTATTGAGGTACCCATCGTGAACAGCAGCGCCGTCCACCGCCTGCGCCTGGTCTCCGGCCCCGAAGGGGTCTCGTTCATCCTGCTGCTGATCTGCTCCGTGCTGAAGCGGACCACGTCCTTCGACGGCGTCCCGGTGATGGGCATGGTCCACGGGATCCTGTTCATCCTGTACGTCGTCTTCTGGATCCAGGCCTGGCAGGCGCAGAAGTGGGACGCCAAGCGCGGCGTGCTGCTGTTCGTCCTCTCGGTGCTGCCCACCGGCGGCTTCTTCGCCGAGCGGATGCTCGCCAAGGAGGAGCGCGGCGAGCTGAAGCCGGCCACCACGTAGGGACGAACCCCCACTGCGCGACGGTCGACAGGCTGCCGCGGCCTCCTCTCCCAAAGGGCCGCGGCAGCCTGTCGCCGTTTCTTACCGGGGGTGGCTAGGGGTGGCTAGTTGACGTTGACGCCGCTCCACGCGGCCGCCACGGTCTTGTACTCGGTGCTGGTGGCGCCGTACAGGTCGGTCGCGGCCTTCAGGGTCGCCGTGCGGGCGGCCTTGTAGTTGGTGGTGGAGGTCATGTAGACGGTCAGCGCGCGGTACCAGATCGCGGCCGCCTTGGTCCGGCCGATGCCGGTGACCGTCGAGCCGTTGG
Organism: Kitasatospora sp. NPDC059817; assembly: GCF_042731835.1. NCBI lineage: Bacteria > Bacillati > Actinomycetota > Actinomycetes > Kitasatosporales > Streptomycetaceae > Kitasatospora > Kitasatospora sp. NPDC059817. The sequence continues at coordinate 46,060 of NZ_JBHWIR010000031.1, forward strand.
AGGTCGGGCTGTTGTAGCTGACCCCGTTGACCACCTTGGCGCCGCTGCCCTCGGACAGCAGGTAGAAGAAGTGGTTGGCGATGCCCGAGGAGTAGTGGACGTCGAGGTTGCCGACGCCCGAGTACCAGGAGTCCGCGGAGTTGCCGTCCTTGGAGGGCTTGTCCATGTAGCGCAGCGGCTTGCCGTTGCCGAAGATGTTGAGCTTCTCGCCGATCAGGTAGTCCGGCGGGTCCGCGGGCAGGTTGGCCGACCACTCGACCATGGTGCCGAAGATGTCGGAGGTGGCCTCGTTGAGGCCGCCGGACTCGCCGGAGTAGTTGAGGTTCGCCGTGGCGGAGGTGACGCCGTGGGTCATCTCGTGGCCGGAGACGTCGATCGCGGTCAGCGGGTTGGTGTTGCCGGAGCCGTCCCCGTACGTCATGCAGAAGCAGGAGTCGTCCCAGAACGCGTTGACGTAGTTGGAGCCGTAGTGGACGCGGCTGGCGGCGCCGACGCCGTTGTTCTTGATGCCGTTGCGGCCGAAGGTGTTCTTGTAGTAGTCCCAGGTGGCCGCGGCGCCGTACTGGGCGTCCACGGCGGCGGACTCGCGGTTGGAGGCCAGGCCGTTGCCCCAGGAGTTGCTGGTCTTGGCGAACAGCGTGCCGTTGCCCGAGGTGGCGCCCTTGAGGTCGGTGGTGGACTGGCCGCCGCGGGTGGCGTCCTTCAGCGAGTAGGTCGAGCCGCTCTGGGTGGTGGTCAGCGTGACGGTGCCGACGTTGACGCCCTTGCCGGTGCCGGTCGCGGTCTGCACCTGCTCGCGGGTGGACAGCACCTCGCCGGTGGCGGCGTCGGTGACGACCTGCTGGCTGCTCGGGGTGCCGTCGGCCCGCTCGCCGCGGACCACCGTGCGGTGGGCCAGCCGCGGCGCGCCGTCGGCCGCCCACACCACCAGCTCGGCCGCGCCCGCGCCGTCGACCCGGCTGAGCGCCGCCTCGTCCTCGTCGGCGGCCGTTCCGACGGTCGCCCGCACCGCGGCGGTGGCCCGCTCGGCCGCCTGCCCGGCGGCGAGGCCCGGGGCCAGGCTCGGCAGCGACAGGCTGCCGTCGAAGGCCCGGTCGACCGAGTCCACCGAGCCGTCGGCGCGCTGGTGGACGACCAGGTCGCCGCCGAGCACCGGCAGGCCGGCGTAGGTCCGCTCGTAGCGCAGGTGGCGTTCGCCGTTGGCGTCCGCGACGACGTCCTTGACCACCAGCCGCTCCTGGCCGCCGAGGGCCAGGGCCTGGGCGACCGGGCTGCTCTGCCCGGCGGCCACCGCGAGCAGCGCCGCGCGCTGCTGCTCCGGCGACGGGGCGGCGGCCTGGGCGGCGGGGACGATGGCGATCTGGATCACGCCGGCGAGCAGGGCGGTGGCGGAGAGTACGGCGCCGGCTGTCAGCTTTCGCTTCACGTGCGGGGGTTCCTTCCACGAAACCGCGTGTGCGCGCGGTTGCGCCGCGTACCGGGGCGCCGGGGTTGGCGCCGTTGGGGCGGTAGGGCGCGGACGTGCTGCTCCCGTGCGGTACCTGACGATCCGTCGATGGGTGGGGGTGACGGATGTCGGACGGGGCTTGGGCAGAAGCATGACAATCGATGGCAGGAAATGACAGACCACGGACAGGGATTGGCCGGGATCCGCCAGTATTGGTGCGGATGGTTCGGCTGCCGCCCAGTGCCCGCTACGGGCGGTTCGTCCGGCTGGCGGGACTTCGCCACCCGGGGAGCGGGGCGGGCGGGAAGGGCAGGGGAGGGCGTGGGCATGCAAGGGGGGTGTGCGGACGTCCGGGACCGCCTTCCGCGGAGGCCCCGGACGTCCTGTCACCGTGCGCGGTACGTCAGTTGACGTTGACGCCGCTCCACGCGGCCGCAACCGCCTTGTACTCGGCGCTGGTGGCGCCGTACAGGTCGGAGGCGGCCTTCAGGGTGCCGGTGCGGGCACTCGCGTAGTTGGTGGTGGAGGTGAAGTAGACGGTCAGCGCGCGGTACCAGATCTGCGCGGCCTTGTCCCGGCCGATGCCGGTGACGGCCGAGCCGTTGGAGGTCGGGCTGTTGTAGCTGAAGCCGTTGATGCTCTTCGCGCCGCTGCCCTCGGACAGCAGGTAGAAGAAGTGGTTGGCGATGCCCGAGGAGTAGTGGACGTCCAGGTTGCCGACGCCCGAGTACCAGGAGTCCGCCGAGGCGCCGTCCTTGCTGGGCTTGTCCATGTAGCGCAGCGGGGAGCCGTCGCCGTTCAGGTTGATCAGCTCGCCGATCCAGTAGTTCGGCGGGTTGGAGGGCAGGTTGGCGTAGAACTCGACCATCGTGCCGAAGATGTCGGAGGTGGCCTCGTTGAGGCCGCCGGACTCGCCGGAGTAGTTGAGGTTCGCCGTGGCGGAGGTGACGCCGTGGCTCATCTCGTGGCCGGCCACGTCGATCTCGGTGAGCGGGTGGGTGTTGCCGCTGCCGTCGCCGTAGGACATGCAGAAGCAGGCGTCGCTCCAGAACGCGTTGACGTAGTTGGAGCCGTAGTGCACCCGGCTGGTCGCGCCGACGCCGTTGTTCTTGATGCCGTTGCGGCCGAAGGTGTTCTTGTAGAAGTCCCAGGTGGCGGCCGCGCCGTACTGGGCGTCCACGGCGGCGGACTCGCTGTTGGAGGCCAGGCCGTTGCCGAAGGCGTTGGTCGAGTTGGCGACCAGCGTGCCGGTGCCGGAGGTCTTGTTCTTCAGGTTGACGGTCGACTGGCCGCCGCGCGTGGCGTCCTTCAGCTGGTACGAGCTGCCGCTCTGGGTGGTGGTCAGCGGGACGCTGCCGACGAAGACGCCCTTGCCGGTGCCGGAGGCGGTCTGCACCTGCTCGTGGGTGGACAGCACCTGGCCGGTGGCGGCGTCGGTGACCAGCAGCTGGCTGCTGGGGGTGCCGTCGGCGCGCACGCCCTCGACGGTGGTCCGGTACGCCAGGCGCGGGTTGCCGTCGCTCGCCCAGACCACCAGCTCGGCCTTGCCGGTCTGGTGCACGGCCGCCAGCGGGGACTCGTCCTTGTCCGCGGCGACGCCGACGGTGGCCTGGACGGCGCCGGTGGCCTGCGCGGCGGCCTTGTCGGCCGGGATCTGCGGGGCCAGGCTCGACAGGCTCAGCTGTGCGGAGACCGCCTTGTCGACCGACTGCACCGCGCCGCGGGCGTTCTGGTGGACGACCAGGTCGCCGCCGAGCACGGGCAGTCCGGCGTAGGTGCGCTCGAAGCGCAGGTGCCGGGTGCCGTCCTGGTCCACCACGGCGTCCTTCGCCACCAGTTGCTCCTGGCCGCCGAGGGCGAGGGCCTTCGCCAGCGGGCCGGACTGGCCGCCCGCCAGGGCGAGCGCCGCCGCGTGCTGCTCGGCGGCCTGCGCCTGCGCCGCGGGGATCGGGCTGGCCTGGGCGGCGGTGCTCACCTGGACGACGCCGGTGAGCAGGGCGGTGGCGGAGAGTACGGCGACTGCTGCGAGCTTTCGCTTCACGGACGAGTCCTTCCGGGTAACCGCGTGTGGGCGGTCGCGCCTCGTCCCGGGGGCCGGGGTCGGCACCTGAGGGGCGGGACGGGCGCTGACGTGCGGACCCCGTGCGGTCGAGCGGCGAGCCACCGGTGGGTGGGGGTGGTGGCTACCGGACGGGGTTGGCGGAAAGCATGACAATCGAGCAAATCAAATGACAGGTCTTGCTCATGAATTGGCCAAGTCCCGCCAGCCGGAAGGATTGTGAACGGGCGGACAAAAGGTGCGAATCACCCTGCCTTTCAGCGGGTTACCATCCGAACCGAGGCCTGATAGTGCGGCTGCGGACCGATCGGCCGTCAACTCCGCTGCGCCCCGCCCCCGTTGCCGTGCATTCACACCGGTGCAATGTCCTGGTATGGACCTGGCCGCCCTTTTGGCGGGTTCCCGCCACGCGTCGCGCTTGTCCACCATCAGGACGGCTGGTAGCACCCGTCCCGTCCGCCGGTACGGTAAGGAGGTGCCCAAGCCCCTAGCCCTCGACTTCGACCCGATCGCCCGCGCCGACGAGCTCTGGACCCGCCGCTGGGGCGGGGTCCCCTCGATGGCGGCGATCACCTCGATCATGCGAGCCCACCAGATCCTGCTCTCCCGGGTCGACGCGGTGCTCAAGCCGTACGGGCTGACCTTCGCCCGGTACGAGGCGCTGGTGCTGCTGACCTTCAGCCGGACCGGCGAGCTCTCGCTGTCCAAGATCGGCGAGCGGCTCATGGTCCACCCGACCAGCGTCACCAACACCGTCGACCGGTTGGAGCGGGCCGGCCTGGTCGCCCGCCGCCCCAACCCGCTGGACGGCCGCGGCGTGCTCGCCGCGATCACCGGCCGCGGCCGCGAGACGGTCGAGGAGGCCACCCGGGAACTCATGGCGATGGAGTTCGGGCTGGAGGAGTACGACACCGAGCAGTGTCGGCAGGTGTTCGAACTGCTCAGGCCGCTGCGGATCGCCGCCGGCGACTTCACCGACGACCGCGGCGAGGGGGCTGCGCCGGAGCGGCCGTGAGGACGGCTACCCTCGTGGGAGCGGTGCGCGGATCCGGGCGTACCGGTCGATCCCTGCCGAACGAGGCGATGAAGAGTATGAAGGCGACCCCCCTGCTGGGCTGGTACCGGGCCCTGGCCATTGCGACCGGTGTGGCCCTGCTGGTGTTCTGCGGCTTCATGGTCGCGAAGTACGGCTTCGACGCGGCCGAGGACCTGACCACGTACGTCGCGATGCTGCACGGCTACCTGTACATCGGGTACTTCGTGGTGACCTTCCTGCTCGGGCAGAAGCTGAAGTGGCCGCTCGGCCGGATGATCCTGACCCTGGCCGCCGGCTGCATCCCGTTCGCCTCCTTCGTCTTCGAGCGCAAGGTGGTCCGCGAGGCCGCCGAGCGGCTCCCGGCCGGCGGCGACGCCCGCCAGCCCGCCGGCGTCTGATCCGACGCCCCGGCGAGTGCCCCTTCCCCCGCGGGGGAAGGGGCACTGCGCGTTTGCGGCCCCCGGCGTTTCGACCCCCGCCACCCAAGACACCTACATGGGCAGTCGAGTAAATTAGTAGGACGTCCTAATAGCTGTGCCGCCCCGGTGCCGTGGCGGCCGTACGGAGCGGAGTTCGGGGTCATGGACGCCGAGGAGATCGAGCGCGGACGGCAGCGCTGGCAGCAGCGGTACGACAGCGCCCGCAAGCGGGACGCGGACTTCACCACCCTGTCCGGCGACGAGGTCGAGCCGATGTACGGGCCCGCCCCCGGGCAGGCCGTCGAGGGCTTCGAGCGGATCGGCTGGCCGGGCGAGTACCCCTTCACCCGCGGGCTGCACCCGACCGGCTACCGGGGCCGCACCTGGACCATCCGCCAGTTCGCCGGCTTCGGCAACGCGCAGCAGACCAACGAGCGCTACCGGATGATCCTGGAGGCGGGCGGCGGCGGCCTCTCGGTCGCCTTCGACATGCCCACCCTGATGGGCTACGACTCCGACGACGCCAAGTCGCTCGGCGAGGTGGGCCACTGCGGCGTCGCCATCGACTCGGCCGCCGACATGGAGGTGCTGTTCAACGGCATCCCGCTCGGCGAGGTCACCACCTCGATGACGATCAGCGGCCCGGCCGTCCCGATCTTCTGCATGTACCTGGTCGCCGCCGAGCGCCAGGGCGTCGACCCGGCGGTGCTCAACGGCACCCTGCAGACGGACATCTTCAAGGAGTACATCGCCCAGAAGGAGTGGCTCTTCGCCCCCGAGCCGCACCTGCGGCTGATCGGCGACCTGATGGCGTACTGCGCCCAGGGCATCCCCGCGTACAAGCCGCTGTCCGTCTCCGGCTACCACATCCGCGAGGCCGGGGCGACGGCCGCGCAGGAGCTCGCGTACACCCTCGCCGACGGCTTCGCCTACGTCGAGCTGGGCCTGTCCCGGGGCCTGGACGTGGACGTCTTCGCGCCCGGCCTGTCCTTCTTCTTCGACGCGCACCTGGACTTCTTCGAGGAGATCGCCAAGTTCCGCGCCGCGCGCCGGATCTGGGCCCGCTGGATGCGCGACCGCTTCGGCGCCAAGACCGACAAGGCGCAGTGGCTGCGCTTCCACACCCAGACCGCCGGCGTCTCGCTGACCGCGCAGCAGCCGTACAACAACGTGGTCCGCACCGCCGTGGAGGCGCTGTCCGCGGTGCTCGGCGGCACCAACTCGCTGCACACCAACGCCCTGGACGAGACCTTGGCGCTGCCCTCCGAGCAGGCCGCCGAGATCGCCCTGCGCACCCAGCAGGTGCTGATGGAGGAGACCGGCGTCGCCAACGTGGCCGACCCGCTGGGCGGTTCCTGGTACGTCGAGGCGCTCACCGACCGGATCGAGCAGCAGGCCGAGGCGATCTTCCAGCGGATCCTCGACAAGGGCCGCGAGGACCACGGGATCGGCCCGATCACCTCCGGCATCCTGCGCGGGATCGAGGAGGGCTGGTTCACCGGCGAGATCGCCGAGGCGGCCTTCCAGTACCAGCAGTCGGTGGAGAAGGGGGACAAGCGCGTGGTCGGCGTCAACTGCCACCCGCGCAGCGTCACCCCCGAACTGGAGATCCTGCGGGTCAGCCACGAGGTCGAACGCGAGCAGGTGCGGGTGCTGCGCGAGCGCAAGGAGGCCCGGGACGAGGCGGCGGCGCGGGCCGGGCTGGACGCCATGCTGGCGGCCGCGCGCTCGGGCGAGTCGATGATCCCGCCGATGCTGGACGCGGTGCGTGCCGAGGCGACCCTGGGCGAGATCTGCAACGCGCTGCGCGAGGAGTGGGGGACGTACCGGGAGAACGCGTCCTTCTAGGCCCAATGCCAGTGACTTTGGTGTGTCTGTCTCGTTGGTTGTGGTGTGGCGAGGGTGGGGCAGGTCAAGTCGTGTGCGGGTGAGCGGTTGTCGGATCG
>NZ_JBHWIR010000032.1:0-43357 GCF_042731835.1 Kitasatospora sp. NPDC059817
GGGGGGCGGCGCGGGGGGGGGGGGGGGGGCGCGGGCCCGGGGGGGGGGCGGCGGGGCCGCGCCGCGCCCCCCCGCCCGCGCCGGCCGCCGCCCCCCCCCCCCCCCCGCCGGCGCGCCCCCGGCCCTCCCCGTCGGCGGCTACGGGGAGGTCGTCCTGCGCGGCGTGGTGGTGCGCGACGGCGACCGGGTGCTGCTCGGCCCGCTCGACCTGACGATCCCCGGCGGCCGCACGGTCGCGCTGGTGGGGCGCTCCGGCTCCGGCAAGTCCCTGCTGGCCGCGCTGCCCGGGCGGCTGCTCGACCCCGACGAGGGCGCCGTACTGATCGACGGCGTCCCGGTGGACGCGCTGGCCCCGGCCGAACTGCGGCACGCGGTCGGCTACGCCTTCGCCCGGCCCGCCCTGGTCGGCCGTACGGTCCGCGACGCGCTGGCCGGCGCCGGCCCAGCCGAGGCGGCGGCCGCCCGCGCGGACGGCTTCCTCCAGCGGCTGCCCCGGGGCTGGGACACCCCGCTCGACGAACTCCGGCTCTCCGGCGGCGAACTGCAACGCCTCGGCCTGGCCCGGCTCCTGGCCCGGCCCGCCCGGGTCGTCGTCCTCGACGACGCCACCTCGGGACTGGACCTCGCCACCGAGTACCAGGTCAGCGAGGCTCTCGACCGCGCCACCCTCGGCCGCACCCGGCTGGTGGTCGCCCACCGCGCCGGGGTCGCCGCCCGCGCCGACCTCGTCGCCTGGCTCGACGCCGGCCGCCTGCGCGGCCTCGCCCCGCACACCGCCCTCCTCGCCGACCCCGACTACCGCGCCGCCCTGTCGGACACCGCCCTCCAGACGGCCTCCGCCTGATGGCCCGTCACCGCGCCCCGTCCGACGGCGGCGCAGGAAGTCGGCCCGATCGACTTCCTGTGCACCCAGCCACCCCGGCGCCACCCGGCCCGAGACGTCGGCGCCGGCCCGGCGCGGGCCGAATGCCCGGCACCGGAAGTCGGCGGCGCCGACTTCCCGCGTCCGCCTCCCCCGGATGGGCGCTGCTGTTCCGGCAACTGGCCGTCACCCGCGGGCCACTGCTCCGGCTGCTCGGCTGGTCCGGGGTGGAGGCGCTGCCGCCGCTGCTGTCCGGGCTGTTCGTCTCGGCCGCCGTCGACCAGGGGTTCCTGGCCGGGCGGCCGGGGGCCGGGGTGGCCTGGCTGGCCGGGTTCGGCGCCGCGATGGCCGTCCGGGCGTACGCGGCGCGGGCCGGGTTCCCGCACCTGGCGGGGGTGGTGGAGCCGTTGCGGGACGCCCTGGTCGAGCGGGTGGTCCACAGCGCGCTCGCCCGACCGTCGGCGGATCCGGCCGAGGTCGCCCGGCTCACCGAACAGGTGGAGTCCGCACGGCAGTTGACCGCCACCCTGCTGCGCACCCTGCGCGGCGTCGGGGTCACCCTGGTCGCCGCCCTGGTCGGCCTGGCGCTGCTGGCGCCCGCCGTCCTGCCGCTGGTCCTGCTGCCGCTGCTCGCCGCCGGGTTCCTCTTCTTCCGTCTGCTGCGCCCGCTGGTGGCGCGGCGGAGGGCGGTCGTGCTCGCCGAGGAGCAGCTGGCTGCCGAGGCGGGGCGGGCGCTGCACGGGTTGCGCGACGTGCAGGCCACGGGCACCCGGGAGCAGGTCGCCGAGGCGCTGACCGGGGCCGCCCGGGCGAGCGCCGCCGCCGCCCGCGCCCTGGGCCGGGCTTCGGCCCTGCGCGCGCTGGTCGTGGCCCTCGGCGGCCGGCTGCCCGTCCTGGCCGTCCTCGCCGCCGCGCCGTGGCTGCTCGCCCGCGAGGCCCTGACCCCCGGCGAACTGCTCGGCGTCGCGACCTATCTGCTGCAGCAACTCGACCCGGCGGTCAGGACGTTGGCGGGTACGGTCGGCGGCTGGCTGCTCAACCTCGCCGTCGTCCTGGACCGCCTGGCCGCCACCACGAGCGCCCCCCTGGCGGACGCCGCCCCCGGCGCGCTGCCCGGGAGAGCCCCGGGGCAGGAGCCGGAGGTGCGGGTCAGCGGGTTGGGGTTCGGGCACGGCGGGGCCGGGGCGCCGGTGCTGGAGGGCCTGGAGTTCGGGTTCGGGCCCGGGGAGCACGTGGCCGTGGTGGGGGTGAGCGGGGCGGGGAAGTCGACGCTGGCGGCCCTGCTGGCCGGGGTGCTGGCGCCGACGGGCGGGGCCGTGTCGGTGGGCGGGGTGCGACCGGACGGGCTGGCGGGGGCGGCGCGGGCGCGGCTGGTGGCGCTGGTGCCGCAGGAGGCGTACGTGTTTCCGGGGCCGGTGCGGTCCAACCTGACCTGGCTCTCCCCGGAGGCCACGGAGGAGCAACTCGCCCGTGCCGTCCGCTTGCTGGGGGCTGATCGGCTGGTCGCGCGGCTGGGTGGCCCGGAGGCCGTCCTGCGCGATCCGGGCGTGTTGTCGGGCGGGGAGCGGCAGTTGCTCGCGCTGGTGCGGACGTATCTGTCGCCGGCACCGGTCGTGGTGCTGGACGAGGCGACCTGCCACCTGGACCCTCGTACGGAGGAGCGGGTCGAGCGGGCGTTCGCCGCCCGGCCCGGGACTCTCGTCGTGGTCGCGCACCGGATCAGTTCGGCCCTGCGCGCGGACCGGGTGCTGCTGCTGGACGGCGGGCGGGGGGTGCTCGCCCGGCACGGCGATCTTCAGGTGCTGTCCCCGCTGTACCGCGAGTTGGTCGGTCACTGGCTGGGTTCGACGGCAGGTCGCGCGTCATGATCTCGATAGGATCTCGTCCGTTCCGGCCGTTATGGTGGCCGGGGCACGGGCCGCGATCACCGGCTGTGGCGCGTACCGAGCGCCCGATCGGGGACCCGACCGCGCGCCGCCAAGCGCCGGCCGGGCGCCGATGACCTGCACCCTCCGCACGGAAAAGACGATTTCTGATGTCCGACACCCTCACCGACACCACCGGACCCACGGCCAACGGGACCGACGCCGACGAGAGCACCGCCTGGGACGCCTCGTCGCACGGCCGGCACCGGGGCCGGTCCGCCGCCGACGACAAGCCCGAGGCCGACCCGCACGGCCGGCACCGCGCCGCGGCGGACCGGGGCTGAGCACACCCGCACCGGGAGGGCCCGTCGGGGGGAGCACCCCCCGGCGGGCCCTCGTCGCGTCCCGGGTCCTGGGTTCGGGGTCCCGGGTTCGGGGTCCTGGGTTCGGGGAGGGCGCGCGGCTCAGCGCCCCAGCGTCACGACCGTCCGCAGCGCCTCGCCGCTGCGCATCTGGGCGATCGCCTCGTTGACGTCCGACAGGTCGACGCGGTGGCTGATCATGCCGTCGAGGTCGATCCGCCCGGCCCGCCACAGGTCGACGACCAGGGCGATGGTGCGGGCCACCGGCGCCCCGCCGTAGAGCGAGGGCAGCAGGCGCTTCTCGTTGAAGAACAGCTCGCCCATGGTGAACTGCGCGAGGTCGTCCTGCGCGCCGGCGCCGATCACCACGACCGCGCCGCCGCGCCGGGCCGCGTCGTAGCCGGCCCGGACGGTCGCGGACCGGCCGACGGCCTCGAAGACGTAGTCGAAGCCGCCGCCGGGCAGGCCCTTCGCCGTCGCCTTGAGGTCCTCGGGGGCGATCGCCTCGGTCGCACCGAAGGCCAGTGCCCGCTCGCGGCGCGAGACGACCGGGTCGACGACGGTGATCCGGGCGGCGCCGCAGACCCGGGCGCCCTGCACGGCGGCGACCCCGACCCCGCCCGCGCCGATCACCGCGACGGAGGCGCCGGGTTCGACCCGGGCGGTGTTGACGGCGGCGCCGACGCCCGTGGTCACCCCGCAGCCGATCAGCGCGGCGGCCTCGTACGGCAGGTCGGCGGGCACCTTGATGACGGCGTCCGCGGCGACCACGACCTCCTCGGCGAACGCCCCGGTGCCGTAGAACCCGGAGGCCTCGACCGCCGCGCCGCCGTTCTCGAAGCGGAAGCCGGGCGCGCCGAGCCGCCGCAGGCTGGCGATGCACAGGTGGCCGCGGCCCCGCTCGCAGTGCGCGCAGCGGCCGCAGGGCGCCATCCAGCAGAGCACCACGCGGTCGCCGGGGGCGAGGCCGGTCACGCCCTCACCGACCTCCACGACCTCCCCGGCCCCCTCGTGCCCGGGGACGAACGGCGCGGGCTGCGGCAGGACGCCGCTCATCGCCGAGAGGTCGGAGTGGCAGAGGCTGGCGGCGCGCATCCGGACCCGTACGGCGCCCGGCCCGAAGCCGACGGCCGTCACGTCCTCCCGGACGTCGAGGGTCTCCTGGCCGGTCTTGTGCAGGACGGCTGCGCGCATGGGGCTGCTCCCGGTGTGCCTCGTGTGCTCGGTTTCCACGGTCGGGCCCGATTCTGACACGGGCGACCCGACCCGACTAGAACACGTTCCAGGGCCGCTGTGGTCCACCCCTCTACCGTCGAGTAGGGTCCGGGTCGAACGCGTTCGCGCACGTCCCGAGCCCGAGGAGCACCGTCATGTCCGACCTGCTGGAGAGTGTCCGCCCGGCGGCCGAGGTGCTGGCGGCGTTCGAGGCGGCCACCGGGTTCATGCCGGTGGACGAGGGGCTGGCGCTGTACGCGGCGGCGGTGACGGCGGCGCGGCGCACCGGTCTGCCGCTGCTGGAGATCGGCACCTACTGCGGCCGCTCGGCGGTCCTGCTGGCGGCGGCCGCCCGGGAGGCCGGGACGACCGCGCTGACGGTGGACCACCACCGCGGCTCGGAGGAGCAGCAGCCCGGCTGGGAGTACCACGACCCGACGCTGGTGGACCCGGAGGTGGGGCTGATGGACACCCTGCCACGGTTCCGCCGGACGCTGCACGCCGCCGGGCTGGAGGAGCACGTGGTGGCCCTGGTGGGCCGCTCGCCGCGGATCGCGGCGCTGTGGGGGCGGCCGCTGGCCCTGGTGTTCATCGACGGCGGGCACACCGACGAGCACGCGACCGGCGACTACGAGGGCTGGGCCCCGCACCTGGCGCCGGACGGGCTGCTGGTGGTGCACGACGTGTTCCCGGACCCGGCGGACGGCGGCCAGGCCCCGTACCGGGTGTACCTGCGGGCGCTGGCCGAGGGCTTCGAGGAGGTCTCGGTGACGGGCTCGCTGCGCGTCCTGCGCCGGACCGCCGCGAGCTAGCCGCCCGCCCTAGCCGCCCACCGCCCGGTCCGCCGGCCGATCCGCCGAGCGGCCCCACAGCCCTGCACGGATGCTCTAACGTCGTGCCGGAGCTGTCGGGCGGAGGTTCGAACGGTACGGTGTCCGCGCAGCACCAGGCAGAGCATCGGCGGACGGTGGGGGCTAACGGTGGGGGCTAGCGGCACATGACGGACCAGCACAACACCGCTCCGGCAGTCTGGGACCCCACCGCGCGCGGCGGCGCGGGCGGCTGGGTGCGCGGCCCGCAGCGACCCGCCGAGCCCACCCCGGCGCAGCCGAACCCGGCGCAGCCCGCCCCCGCTCAGCCCGCCGCCGGCGCCGTCGGGGACCAGGGCCCGCCGCTGGGCGCCCGCCCGTACCTGGCCGCCCCGCAGCCGCCGTCCGTGCCGCCGCCGGCGCCGTTCCCCTCCCGCGCGTCCGCGCAGACCCCGGGCCCCGGCTACGTGTCCGGCGAGGCCCCCGGCCCCGGCTACGTGTACCCGCCGCAGCCGCCCGCCGGCCCGCAGCAGCCCCCGTACGTCCCGTACCAGGGACAGCCCGACTACCCCGCCGCCTACCCCGCCGACCACCCCGTCGGCTACGAGGACCTGGACGACGAGGACCGCCCGAGCAACCGGAAGGCGCCGCTGCTGATCGGCTTCGCGCTGCTCCTGGTGGTGGCGGTCGGCGGCGGCCTGCTGGTGGCCGCCCGGAACAGCGGCGACAAGAAGGACCAGGCCTCGCCCGCCCCGCCGTCCGCCTCCGCGACGTCCACCGGGAACCCGTCGGCGGGCCCGGCGCCCACCGGTACGGACGCCGCGCCGAACGGCGCCACCGACCCGGCCTCGTCCGCCGCGGCGCCGTCCCCGACCGCGAGCGGTGCCGGCGCCAACGCCAAGACGCAGGCGCAGGCCCTGGACGGCCTGCTCACCGAGGGCGAGAGCGCGAAGGCCCCGATCGGCAGCGCGGTCGCCAAGGTGAGCAGCTGCCCGGCGAAGGCCGACATCGAGAGCGCGGCGCAGGTGTTCGACAACGGCGCCAAGCAGCGCGACGGACTGCTGCGCAAGCTCGCCGGGCTGAGCGCCTCCGACGTGCCGGGCGGCGCGGACGCGATGGCGTCGCTGAAGTCCGCCTGGCAGCTGTCGGCCGACATCGACCGGGCGTACGCGAACTGGGCGCGGGCGGTCGCCGGCCAGGGCTGCTCGGGCTCGGCCCCGAACACCGCCGACAAGAAGCGGGCCGACGAGCTCAACCCGCAGGCCACCCAGGCGAAGAAGGACTTCGCGGGCAAGTGGAAGCCGATCGCCGACACGTACGGCCTCACCCCGCGCACCCAGGACAGGATCTGATCCACCCGTGACCGGCCCGAACTCCCGCCCGCCCCGCCGTTCCACCCTGCTGCGCGCCACCACGGCGGTGGGCGCGGCCGTTCCGCTCTGCCTGGCGGGCTGGCTGGGCTGGCAGTCCCTCGGCCACTCCGCCGCGGTGGGCGGCACCGCCGCGCCGGCCACCTCCCCGACCGGAACCGCCACGCCGGGCACCGCCACACCGGAAGCCACCGCACCGGAAGCCACCACCCCGGAAGCCACCGCACCGGGAACCCCGGTCCAGACGCCGACGACCCCGACGACGCCCGCCCCGCCGAACACGCCCGCCCCGTCGGACACCCCGGTCTCCCCCACCGCGCTCACCGGCCGCACCATCCTGCTCGACCCCGGCCACAACCCCGGCAACTCCGCGCACACCGCCGAGATCAACCGCCTGGTCGACATCGGCAACTCCCGCAAGCAGTGCGACACCACCGGCACCGAGACCAACTCCGGCTACACCGAGGCCGAGTACGCCCTGGACGTCTCCCACCGGGCCCGCGCCATCCTGGCCGCCCGCGGCGCGACGGTGGTGCTGGCGCAGGACGGCGACCGCCCGTGGGGCCCCTGCATCGACGAGCGCGCCCGGGCCGGCGCCGACGCGCACGCCGACGTGGCGCTGTCGGTGCACGGGGACGGCGGTCCGGCGGGCGGCAGCGGGTTCCACGTGATCCTCCCGGCGAAGGTGGCGGCCGGGAAGGCGGACAACGCGGCGATCGTCGAGCCCTCGCGCCGGCTCGGCCTGCTGCTGCGCGAGCACTTCCGCGCCGCGACGGGCGAGCCGTACGCGGACTACACCGCGAGCGACGGCCTGGACACCCGCTCCGACCTGGGCGGCCTGAACCTGTCCACGGTGCCGAAGGTGTTCATCGAGTGCGGTAACATGCGCAACCCGGTGGACGCCAAACGGATGACGGATCCTCAGTGGCGGCAGCGGGCGGCCCAGGGGATCGCCGACGCGCTGACGGCGTATCTGACCACCCGGTAAGGGAGTTGGGCCGGGGCGGCGGACGGCGTGCGCACCGCCCGGGTCGCGCCTTTGGCAACGACTTCGCCCCATTCCCGGTCCCGCCGTGCACCGGCGGTGCGGTTGGGCCTAGGCTTCTGGTCCGTTCGGGAGTTTCGGCCGGTCAGCCCGACCGCACGAACCGCCGTCCACGACACGTCAACGAGGGGAACGTTAGTGAATCTGCGCGCTCTCACCAGGGGAGACGCCGCCGTCGCCGGCGCGGCCGTCCTGCTCTTCATCGCCTCCTTCCTGCCCTACTGGACGGTGGACTGCACCGGCCGGTACTGCGGCGACACGTCGCAGAACGCGTGGAGCACCCAGTTGTTCCCCATCCTGCCGTCGATCTACCTGCTCGGCATCGCCGCCGCGGTGCTGATCCTGCTGCACCGCTTCCAGGGCGAGGCCGCGGCCGGGCGCCAGGTGCTCGGCCTGCGGCTGGACCAGTGGGGCATCGCCTTCGCCGTCGTCGCGCTGTGGACGGCGCTGTGGTCGCTGGCCGGCGGCCCGGCCGGCGGCAGCTTCGGGCACGGCTTCGGCGCCTGGCTCGGCCTCATCGCGCTGATCGTGCTGGCCGGTGCGGCCGCGGCCGCGCCGATGGTGCCCGCGCTGAAGGCCCCGCTGGTCGCCGACCGTCCGGCGGCCGTCCCCTACCAGGGCGGCTACCCGGCCCCGGGCCAGCCCGGCCAGCCGGCGCAGCCCGGCCAGTACGGCTACCCGGCCCCGGGCCAGGACCCGAACCAGGCCCCGGCGTACGGCGCCCAGCCCGGTGGCTACGGCTACCCGGCGGCCGGCCAGCCGCAGCCGGTGCAGGCCGGTCAGCCGCAGGACGCGGCCGCTGCCCCGCAGCCTGTCCCGGCCGCGCAGCCGCAGCCGACCCCGGCCGCCCCGGCGGCCGACTTCGCACCGTTCTGGTTCGCCGTCCCGGCCCCGCGCTCGCTGGCGTCGAAGGACAACCCGGCGGGCGCCCCCGTCGGCGAGCTGGTGCCCGGCACCTGGTACCTGGCGGTCGAGCAGCGCGGCAGCGCGCTGGTCGCCCAGCTGCAGGACGGCACCGTCGGCCTGCTGGCCGACACCTCGGGCATCCAGCGCGGCTGACGCCCCCGCCAGTACGACGAAGGGGTGGGACCGGATCTCTCCGGCCCCACCCCTTCGCGTTGCCCGTACGGGCCTCAACCGTCGTACGGGCCTCAGCAGTCGTACGGGCCTCAGCCGTCCGTACCGGCATCGGCCACGGCTACGGGCCTCAGCAGCAGTCCTGGACCACCAGCCCGGCGGGCAGCTGCTCCCCGCCGAAGACCGCGACCGTCGCCGGGTCGCCGCCGAGCGCGGCGACCGCGAGCAGCAGTGCGCCGGCCGTCCAGGTGGTGCGCTCCTCCGGCCAGACGGCGTCGTCCTCGAAGACGTACCCGGTCCAGTAGGAGCCGTCCTCGTGCCGCAGGTGCTTCTGGATCCAGCGCAGGATCTCCACGGCGCGGTCGGAACGGCCGATCGCCCAGAGCGCGAGGGCGAGTTCGGCGCTCTCGCCGCCGGTCACCCACGGGCGGTCGCTGACGCAGCGCACGCCGAGGCCGGGGACGACGAAGCGGTCCCAGTCCCGGTCGATCCGTTCCAGCGCCGCGTCGCCGCGCAGTCCGGTGCCGAGCACCGGGTAGTACCAGTCCATCGAGTAGCGGCCCTTGTCGAGGAACCGCTCGGGGTGGTGGGTGATGGCGTGCCCCAGCCGGCCGGCGGCGAGCTCCCAATCGGGCTGCGGCTCCTCCAGGTACTCGGCGATGGCCAGCCCGCAGCGCAGCGCGTGCAGCATGCTGGACGAGCCGGTGAGCAGCGCCTCGTCGGTGGCGGTGCCGTCCTCGTCGAGGCGCCAGGCGATCGGGCCGCCGGGCAGCCGCTGGCCGACGATGAAGTCCAGGGCGCGCCGGACGACGGGCCAGATCCAGTCCAGGAAGGCGTCGTCGCCGGCGCTGAGGTGGTGGTGCCAGACGCCGACGGCCACGTAGGCGCAGAAGTTGGTCTCCTTGGCCCGGTCGGTGACGGCGCCGTCGGTGTAGGCGGCGTACCAGGAGCCGTCCGGGTTCTGGGTGGCGGCGAGCCAGCGGTAGGCGGCCTCGGCGGCGGCGTGCTCGCCGGCGGTGTCGAGGGCCATGGCGGCCTCGGTGTGGTCCCACGGGTCGAGGTGGTGGCCGGCGAACCAGGGTATGGCGCCGTCGGGGAGCTGTTCGGCCAGGATGCTGCGGACGGTGCCGGCGGCCTGCTCGGCGTCGAGCACCCCGTCGAGCAGCAGTGCCTCGGGGACGGCGGCGGTCATGCGTCCACGCGCCCGGGCTCGGTCCGCCGCGGCTTGGACGCGTAGGCGACGAAGCTCTTGCCGATGACCGGGTTGAGCGCCCGTTCGGCGGCCTTGGTGAGGGTGCTGATCACCGGGGTGCCGACGATGTCCCAGACCAGCAGCTGGTGGTAGGCCTTGACCGGCAGTGCCTTGTCGTTGTTCACGCCGACCGCGCACTTGATCCACCAGTACGGCGAGTGCAGCGCGTGCGCGTGGTGGGTGCCGTAGGGCTCCAGGCCGGCGTCCTTGAGCTTGCCGAGCAGTTCGTCGCCCCGGTAGATCCGGATGTGGCCGCCCTCGACCTCGTGGTACTCGTCGGACAGCGTCCAGCAGATCTTCTCGGGCAGCCAGCGCGGCACGGTGACGGCGAGCAGCCCGCCCGGCTTGAGCACCCGGAACATCTCGTTGAGCACGCCCTTGTCGTCGGGTATGTGCTCCATCACCTCGGAGATGATGATCTTGTCGAAGTAGTCGTCCTCGAACGGCAGCGCCAGCGCGTTGCCCTCCATCGCGACCGCCGACGCGCCCTCCGGGGCCTCACCGGCCTGCTCCATCGCGGCGAACCACTTCTGGACCTCGGCGATCTCCTCGGCGTTCTGGTCGAGGGCGATCACGTTGGCGCCGCGGCGGTAGCACTCGAACGCGTGCCGGCCCCCGCCGCAGCCCAGGTCGAGCACCCGGTCGCCGGGGGCGAGCGGGAAGCGCGAGAAATCGACGGTCAGCACTGCAGGGCTCCCATTCCTTTTGCTACCAAGCGGACTTGACGCCGCGTCAGTTCGATCCGCTACCGCTCCGCACCGGGCGGCCGGGGCCGCCGGGCGGGCGCCGCGCAGGGCGGCCGGAGCGACTCAGGGCACGTACCGCCAGCCCGGCCCGGAGCGGGCCCGGGCGCCGGCCCCGGTGGCGATCGCCGCCCGGTAGGCGTCGGCGGTCAGCTCGGCGGCCCGCGCCCAGGTGAACCGGGCCAACACCCGCTCCCGGCCGGCCGCGCCGAGCCGGGCGCGCAGCCGCGGGTCGTCCAGCAGCCGGCCGAGCGCCGCCGCCAGCCGGTCCGGCTCCCCCGGCGGCACGGCCAGGCAGGTCTCCCCGTCCGGCCCGGCCACCTCGGGGATCGCGCCACCTGTGGTGGCGACCAGCGGGGTGCCGGTGGCCATCGCCTCGGCGGCGGGCAGCGAGAAGCCCTCGTACAGCGACGGCACGCAGGCCACCTCGGCCGAGCGGTAGAGGTCGACCAGCTCCTGGTCGGTCAGGCCGCTGCGGAACTCGATGTGGTCCGCCAGCCCGAAGCGGCGCACCGCCTCCGCCACCGGGCCGTCCTCCTTCTGCGGCTTGCCGACCACCACCAGGTGCGCGGGGCGCTCGGTGCGCACCTTCGCCAGCGCCTCGACCAGGAACACCAGGCCCTTGAGCGGGACGTCCGCGCTGGAGGTGGTGACGATCCGTCCGGGGACGCGGGCGATCTCCTCGGAGGGCGACCAGAGCCGGGTGTCGGCGCCGATCGGCACCACCGAGATCGCGCCCGGCGCGGCGCCCAGGTGCTCGGCGATCTCGCGCTGCGAGGTGCCGGAGACGGTGATCACGTGGTCCAGCCGGGCGGCGACCCGGCGCTGCATCCGGGTGAAGGCGTACCAGCGGCGCAGCGACAGCCGCTTGACCCGGGTGGTGGCCGCGTCCAGCTCCAACTGCCGGTCCACGGTGATCGGGTGATGGATCGTGGTGACCAGCGGGAAGCCGTGCCGGGCCAGGCCGAGCAGGCCGTAGCCGAGCGTCTGGTTGTCGTGCACCACGTCGTAGCGGCCCTTGTGCCGGGCCAGGTACTGGCGGGCGCGCAGCGAGAAGGTCAGCGGCTCGGGGAAGCCGCCGGTGCGCATGGTGGCGAACTCCAGCACGTCCACCGGGCTGCGGAACTCGCCGCGGGCGGGCGTGCGGAACGGGTCCTCGGCGCGGTAGAGGTCCAGGCTGGGCAGCTCGACCAGGCGCACCGAACCGGGGCCGTCGACCTCGTCCAGCACCGGGTACGGCTGGGCACCGATCACGTCCACGTGGTGGCCGAGCCTGGCCAGCTCACGGGAGAGGTGGCGCACGTACACGCCCTGACCGCCGCAGAAGGGGTCCCCGCGGTACGACAGCAGGGCAATCCGCAGCGGCTGCGCGGTCATCCTCGGGCCCTCATCTCTAGCTGCTATTCCTGTGCTGCTGCTGTCTCTACGTTGGCGACGGCGCTGCCGCCGGTCGCTAAAGTAGATCAGGTTTCAGTGGCTGTGGAACTCGTCATCGACCATGTGAACAATGAGAGACCTCGAAGATACCGGCCCGTAGCTTTCCCTCAGGAGCCAGGGCTGGTGATTCCCGCCACGCCGACCCTGCCGACCTTGTGGAGCACGCCGCCACCCACGCGCCCCGGGAGCACTCCTTGCCGCCGCCGACCACCTCCACGAGCCCCACCACCCCGCCCCCCGCGCAGCCGGGCGAGCCGCCGCTGACCGCCCGCCAGGCCGAACGCCGGCGCCGGATCCTGCGGGCCGCCACCGCCCTGGCCGCCCGCGGCGGGTACGAGGCGGTGCAGATGCGGGAGGTCGCGGAGACCGCGCAGGTCGCCCTCGGCACGCTCTACCGGTACTTCCCGTCCAAGGTGCACCTGCTGGTCGCGGTCATGCTGGAGCAGTTGCAGGGCCTCCAGGAGCACATCCGGCGCCACCCGCCGACCGACCCCGAACCGGCCCCGCGCGTCGCCGACACGCTCACCCGCGCCTTCCACGCGCTCCAGCGCGAACCGCTGCTCGCCGAGGCGATGGTCCGGGCGCTGTCCTTCGCGGACCGCTCCGTCGGCGCCGAGGTGGACCAGGTCAGCACCGCCACCGGCCAACTCATCCTGGACGCCATCGGCCAGTCCGGGCCACCCAGTGAGAGCCAGCGCGCGGCCGTCCGGGTGATCGAGCACACCTGGCACTCCGCCCTGGTCGCCTGGCTCTCCGGCCGCGCCTCGATCGCCGAGGTCCGGGCCGACCTGCACACCGCGGCCCGGCTGCTCACCCTGCCCTGACCCCGCCCTGACTGGAACCTGTTCCTGCCCGGGCAGGAGGGGCCGACCGCCCCCGGCGGTTAGAGTCGACGGACAGCACAACTTCATCCCGTCCCTCCCCCGGGGGAAGCCGGTGCGAATCCGGCGCTGACCCCGCAACCGTGAGCCCGGCCCCCGCGACGGCCCGGGCGAGTCGGACCGCCCGTGGAGGGGCGAGCGGCCAGCCCGGGCCCGCCACGCGCACCGCCCGGCACCGTCGAGGACTACGGAACGGCCCCGCCGGGCCACCACCGCTCACCGAAAGGCACACCTCCACCATGCTCACCGCCGCCCGCCTGGGCGCCGCCGCCCTGTCCGCCGCACTCCTCGCCGGCGCCACCGCCGGACCGGCCCTCGCCGACAGCCCCGCGCCCACCCCCGCCGCCGTCCCCGACGGCCTCTACGGCAAGGGCGACCCGACGTACGACGGCGTCTGGCGGCAGTCCCTCGCGCTCACCGCGCTCGCGGCGGCCAAAACCACCCCGGCCGACTCCGCCGTCGGCTGGCTCACCGGACAGCAGTGCGAGGACGGCGGCTGGCCCTCCTTCCGGGCCGCCGGCGCCGCCTGCGACCCCAAGACCGAGGACAGCAACGCCACCGCCGTCGCCGTCCAGGCCCTCGTCGCCCTCGGCGGGCACCAGGAAGCCGTCGACAAGGGCGTCCAGTGGCTCAAGGCCACCCAGAACGCCGACGGCAGCTGGCCCTACAACCCCGGCAGCCCCGGCGACGCCAACTCCACCGGCCTCGCCGTGAACGCCCTCTTCGCCGCCAGGACCGACCCGGCCGGCGTCGCCAAGGCGGGCAGGAACGCCTTCGACGGGCTCGCCCTCTTCCAGCTCGGCTGCGCCGCCCCCGCCGACCAGCGCGGCGCCTTCGCCTACCAGCCCGACCCGTCCTCCGGTGCGCTCGCCCCCAACACCCTCGCCAGCGCCCAGGCCTCGCTCGCCGCCGCCGGCGGCCACCTCCCGGTCGCCACCACCGCCCGCACCGACGCCGCCCCCAAGGCCCTCGGCTGCGACTCCGCCGCCACCTCCGCCACGGCTGCTCCGGTCGCGCACGCCGACTCCGGCGAGGCCGCCGGGGCGTACCTCACCGCCCAGCTCGCCGCGGGCGGCAACCACCTCACCCTCACCACCCCCGGCGCCGCCCCCACCCCCGACTACAACGCCACCGCCTGGGCCGCCCTCGGCCTCATCCAGAGCGGCCACCCCCAGCAGGCCACCGGCGCCGTCGACTGGCTCGCCAAGGAAGGCGCCGGCTGGACCAAGGGCGGCACCGACGCCGCCGCCACCGCCAGCCTCCTGCTCGTCACCCAGGCCGCCCAGCGCGACACCGCCCCGCTGACCGCCCAGCTCACCGCCCTCGGCCCGGCACCCAAGGCCACCGCCAGCCCCGCACCGACGACGGCGGCGTCCAAGAAGGACGACGGCATCGGCCAGTACTGGCCGATCATCGTCGGCCTCCTCATCGGCCTCGGCGGCGGCCTCCTCCTCAGCCTCCAGCGCAAGCGCGGCCAGAGGCTGTGACACCCCGACCCGCGCGCCTGGCCCGCCGCTGTGGCCGCCGTGCTCTCGTCCCGCTGCTCGGTGCGGTGCTCCTGCTGGTCGCGGGGACGCCGGCGGAGGCGGCGACGGGGTACCGGTACTGGTCGTTCTGGCGTGGCACCGGCGACGGGTGGCTGTACCAGCAGCAGGGGCCGGCCGTCGCCGTGCCACCGGACGGGGCCGTCGACGGGTGGCGGTTCGCGGTGAGTCCGGACGGCGGGCAGCAGGCCGCGCAGCCCCGGGCGGCGGGCGACTTCGCCGCCCTCTGCGCGGACACGCCCGCGCAGGCGGGCCGTAAGCGGGTCGCCGTCGTGCTGGACTTCGGCACCGCCGCCGACTCCGGCTCGGGCTCGGGTTCCGACTCGGACTCGGGTTCCGGTTCCAGTTCCGCTTCCGGTTCCAGTTCCGCTTCCGGTTCCGGCTCCGGTTCCACCGAGGCTCCGCCCGAGCAGCGGAGCGCGTGCGCCAGCGTCGTCTCGAACGCCACCTCGGCCGAGGTGCTGGCCGCCGTCGCCCCGCCGCTGCGCTACGACGCCAACGGCCTGCTCTGCGCCATCGCGGGCTTCCCGAAGGCCGGGTGCGCCGACCAGCTCGGGTCGGCTGCCAAGCCGGCCGGCCCGTCCGGCGGCGGCGGCTCGGACTCCGGCCCGGACGTCGGCCTGATCGCCGGTGGCGCGCTGATCGCCGTGCTGGCCGGCGGTGCCGTCTGGCAGGCGCGCCGCCGCCGCACCTCCTGACGCCGCCTTCCCCCTTCCCATACCCCTCCGGACCCCTCCACCTGGACTGACCCATGAGCACCGCCCGCGCCACCCGCCCGCCCACCGGCTCCCGGCAACTGCACCCCGGGGCCTGGTGGTTGTGGGCGCTCGGGCTGGGCGCGGCGGCGACCCGCACCACCAATCCGGTGCTCCTGCTGCTACTCGCCGCCGTCGCCGGGTACGTGGTCGCGGCCCGGCGCGGCGACGCACCCTGGTCACGCTCGTACGGCGCGTTCCTGCGGCTGGGCCTGCTGGTGCTGGGCATCCGGCTGGTGTTCGCGGTGCTGCTCGGCTCGCCCGTCCCGGGCACGCACGTGCTGTTCACGCTGCCCGAAGTGCCGCTTCCCACCTGGGCGCAGGGAGTGCGAATCGGCGGCCGGGTGACCGTGGAGGGCCTGCTCGCGGCCCTGTACGACGGGCTGCGCCTGGCCACCCTGCTGGTCTGCGTGGGCGCCGCGAACGCGCTGGCCAGCCCGGCCCGCCTGCTGCGCGCCCTGCCCGGCGCACTGTACGAGGCGGGCGTGGCGGTGGTGGTGGCGATGACCTTCGCGCCGAACCTGGTCGCGGACGTCCGCCGACTGCGAGCAGCCCGCCGCCTGCGCGGCCGCACCGACCGGGGGATCGCCGCCGTTCTGAGCGTCGGACTGCCCGTCCTGGAGGGCGCGTTGGAGCGTTCGGTGGCGCTGGCCGCGGCGATGGACACCCGCGGCTTCGGCCGCACCGCGGACGTCCCGCGCCGGCTCGCCCGCGCGACGGCCGCGCTCACCCTGGCCGGCCTGCTCGGAATCTGCCTGGCCGCGTACGGGCTGCTGACCGCCGGCGGCGCCGGCTGGGCGCCACCGGTGCTGCTGCTGGGCCTGGCCGCCGCCTTCGCCGGGCTACTGCTCGGAAGCCGACGATCCGTCAGAACCCGCTACCGGCCAGACCCTTGGGCGCTGCCCGAGTGGCTGACCGCCGGTTCGGGAGCCGCCGTCGCCGGGTTGACCATCTACCTGTCCACGCGCGACCCGGCCGCCTTCGCGCCCACCGTCGTCCCGCCGACCGTCCCCGCGCTGCCGCTGACCGCCGTACTGGCCGTACTGCTCGGCCTGGTGCCGGCGTTCGCCGCCCCGACCCCGCCCCGGAGGGCTTCGTGATCACCTTCGAGCAGGTCTCCGTCCGGTACGCGGACGCCGCCGCCCCCGCCGTCGCGGACGTCGACCTGACCGTCCCCGAAGGCGAACTCTGCCTGCTGGTGGGCCCGTCGGGCTCCGGCAAGTCCACCCTGCTGGGCGCGGTCAGCGGGCTCGTCCCGCACTTCACCGGCGGCACCCTGCACGGCCGGGTCACGGTCGGCGGCCGGGACACCCGCGAACACCGGCCGCGCGAACTCGCCGACCTGGTCGGCACGGTGGGCCAGGACCCGCTGGCGCACTTCGTCACCGACACCGTCGAGGACGAACTCGCCTACGGCATGGAGTCCCTGGGCCTGCCCGCCGACGTGATGCGACGCCGGGTCGAGGAGACCCTCGACCTGCTCGGCCTCGCCGACCTGCGCGACCGCGCCCTCACCTCCCTCTCCGGCGGCCAGCAGCAGCGCGTCGCGATCGGCTCGGTGCTCACCGTGCACCCCCGCGTCCTGGTCCTCGACGAGCCCACCTCGGCCCTGGACCCGGGCGCCGCCGAGGAGGTGCTGGCCGTTCTCCAGCGGCTCGTGCACGACCTCGGCACCACCGTGCTGATGGCCGAGCACCGGCTGGAGCGCGTCGTCCAGTACGCCGACCAGGTGCTGCTGCTCACCCCGGGCGCCCCGCCCGTCCTCGGCGAGCCCGCCGAGGTGATGGCGCACTCGCCGGTGCACCCGCCGGTGGTCGGCCTCGGACGGCTCGCCGGCTGGCGGCCGCTGCCGCTGTCCGTCCGCGACGCCCGCCGCAAGGCCGCCGGGCTGCGCTCCCGGCTGGACGGTCTGCACCCGGGCGCCACCCCTGTTCCAACCGCTTCGACCGCCGCACCGATCGCCACCGCCGAGCGCCTCGCCGTCCGGCGCGGCCCCGTCCACGCCCTGCGCGGCGTCGACCTGGCACTGCACCCAGGCGAGATCACCGCCCTGATGGGCCGCAACGGCGCCGGCAAGTCCACCCTGCTGGGCAGCCTGGTCGGCCTGCACACCCCCGCCTCCGGCCGGGTGACGGTCCGCGGCCGCACCCCGCACCGCACCCGCCCGGCCGAACTGATCCGCCAGGTCGGCCTCGTCCCGCAGGACCCGCGCGACCTCCTCTACGGCGAGAGCGTCACCGCCGAATGCGCCGCCGCCGACACCGACGCGGACGCCACCCCCGGCACCTGCCGCGCCCTGGTCGAACGACTGCTGCCCGGCATCGCCGACACCACCCACCCGCGCGACCTCTCCGAAGGCCAGCGGCTCACCCTCGCGCTCGCCGTCGTACTCACCGCCCGGCCCCCGCTGCTGCTGCTCGACGAGCCGACCCGCGGCCTCGACTACGCCGCCAAGGCCCGGCTGGTGGAGATCCTGCGCGACCTCGCGGCGCAAGGCCACGCCGTCCTGCTGGCCACCCACGACGTCGAACTCGCCGCCGAACTCGCCCACCGCACCATGATCCTGGCCGAGGGCGAGATCGTCGCCGACGGCCCGACGGCCGACGTCGTCGTCTCCTCCCCCGCGTTCGCCCCGCAGGTCGCCAAGGTGCTGGCCCCCGGCCCGTGGCTCACCGTCCGCCAGGTCGCGGAGGCGCTGAGCGCATGAGCCGCCCTGTTCCGCTCGGCCGCCGCTCGCTGACGGCCCTGCTCCTGACCTCCCTCGTCGGCGTGACGGCCTTCGGCTGGCCGCTGCTCGCCTCCACCAAGTCCGCCCTGGTCGGCCACGCCACCGACGCCCCCTGGCTGTTCGCCCTGCTGCTGCCGCTGCTCCTCGCCGTCGTCATCGCCCAGATCTCCGAGGGCCGCACGGCGGGCGGCGGCGCGCCCGGCCTGGACGCCAAGTCCGTGGCCCTGCTCGGGGTGCTCGCAGCGGCGGGCGCGGCACTGCGGCCGCTCGGCGCGGGCACGGCGGGGCTGGAGCCCATGTTCTTCCTCATGGTGCTGTCCGGCCGGGTGCTCGGGCCGGGCTTCGGCTTCGTCCTCGGTTCGCTGTCGATGTTCGCGTCCGCGCTGCTCACCGGCGGCGTCGGGCCCTGGCTGCCGTTCCAGATGCTCGCCATGGGCTGGGTCTGCCTCGGCGCCGGCCTGCTCCCGGGCTCCGCCCGCCTGCGCGGCCGGCGCGAACTCTGGCTGCTCGCGGGCTACGGCGCGCTGGCCTCCGTCCTCTACGGCACGATCATGAACCTCCAGGGCTGGCCGTACATCGCCGGGCTCTCCGGCTCCATCTCCTTCGTCCCCGGCGACCCGCTGCCCGCCAACCTGGTCCGCTTCGCCGCCTACTGCCTCACCACGTCGCTGGGCTGGGACCTCCCCCGCGCCGCCCTCACCGTCGTCCTCTGCCTCACCCTCGGCACCGCCGTCCTGCGCGCCCTGCGCCGCGCCACCCGCCGGGCCGCCTTCGACGCACCGGTGACGTTCCGGCCGCCGGACTCCCGACCGCCGGGCGGGTGAACTCCGCCTCCCCGCCCCGGGGTCGACTACGGCAAGGCCCGCGACACCCTCGGAGCCCGGCACTCCCCGCACACCTGCCCGACCCCGGCGACGGGCCGCCCGCACAAGCCGTCCCGCCCAGGGCACTCATGCCGGCGCGGCCCGCCGCTTGCCCCCGGAGTCAACGGGGTCAACGGGGTCAACGGAACGGGCGGCACCTTCGCCAACCTCCCCGCCAGCACCGCCCCCACGCTGTGCGTGACCCGCTCCGGCAAGGGCGCGGCCAGAATCCCCGCCAGCGCCTCCCCGCTCCACCCGCCCGCGAGCAACCCCTCCACCCGCGCGGCCTGATCGCACAGCGGCTTGCCCGCCAGCGCCATCCTGGGTTCCCTGCGCCCGAGTTCGAGCAGCAGCGCCATGCCCGCCGTCAACTTCTCGGACGGAGGGACGGAAGGAACTTCCGCTTCCTTCACCCTCACCTTTCCGGAAGGGTTTCCCGCCTTCCCGGCGCACGCCACCCCAGCTCCGGGCCCACCGGCGGCCGGGGACACGGGAAGCGGCGGCAGGGTGTGAACCGCCTTGCCCGTCACCGGCACTTCGTGCACCGAGACGATCGTCCGCACCTGCCCCGTCACCGGATCCCGCTGCGTCCGCCGCACGTAGTGCCCGGCCGCCTCCAGCTCACGGAGCGCCCGCGCCACCGTCGCCCGGCCCTCGACGCTCTTCGCCGCCAGCGTCCGGATGTCCTCCCGCGCACCGTCCGGCAGGCTGAGCAGGTAGCTGAGCAGCCCACGCGCCGCCCAACTCAGTGAGTGCTTCCGGACGACGTGGCCGTTGTCGAGGATCGTGTACCCGGGCGAGTGCTTCGGGATACGATGAATGTGCATTCGGGAGCCTTTCACTCCTAGTGCCATTCCCCGGGGTGTTCCTGCACCGCCGGGGCTCACTTTTGCCGCGCATAGGCCGTCCCTCCGAACGCCCGCGCCGACACAATGATCACCGCAATGTGCTAACCAAGCGTCAAACTCCCCACCACATCACCCAAACGGGCGGCGCAAACGCGCACCCCCCAGCGCACGCCAGCCTCACAAGCCCGGGGCGCACCTCCCAGCCACTGCCGTCAGCCGATCACACAATCCGGGCTATCCAGCCACACCCGGTGCTCACCCGCGACGGTGACCGTCACCCCGAACCGACCGAGCCCGGGCGCGCCTTGGCGCTGCCACCAGGCATGGGCAGCCGTCACCTCGCCCCACAGGCTCCGGGGCCCGGACTGCGATACAGCGTGCTCGCCATCCCAGTCGGCGAGGCGGCAGTGGGCGTACGACACGCCGTCCCAAACCTCGAACCGGCCGGTGCCGAACCGGTCATAGCCTGCCCACACCTCCTGCCGGAGAAGATCCGGCAGCCGCAGGCCGACCGCGAAAGCGGCGTCGGTGTGGTCGGCCACGGCAGCGGGATCGAGCCCCGACGGGCCGCGCCGGACATCCTCGATATCGAACTGCCCGCTCCTCGGCCGCTGGTCGCGCACCCACATGAACGCGACGTCCTCGACGAACGGCCCGCTCGCCGAGGTCCCGTCCTCGGAGACGGTGAGCTTCAGCAGCGCACCGTTGCAGAACGGCGTGCCGTAGGGCACGACGATGACGCCGCCGGGCACCGTCTGCTCGATCAGCGCACCAGGGACGCGCTGCACGGCCGCAGTGACGTGGACCCGGTCGTACGGCGCGCCCGCCGGATGCCCGAGCGTTCCGTCTCCGACAACGGTGGTGACTGGCAGGCGGTTTGCCACCAGCCGGCACCGCGCGTCGTCGGAGAGGTCGCGGTCCAGTTCCACCGTCGTGACGCTCTCCGCCCCGAGCCGGTGCGCCAGCAACCCTGCCGTCCACCCCGTGCCGGTGCCCACGTCGAGCACCCGCATGCCATCTTCGACGTCGAGGTGCCGGAGCATCTGCGCCACGACCGTGGGCATGGAGCTGGACGAGGACGGCGTGGTGCCGTCCTCGTCCAGCTGGGTCACGAGCGGGATGTCCGAGCCGACCAACTCGTTCCACTGAACGGGAAGTTCCCGACGGTCGATCCACTCGCCCTCGCAGTGGATCCGATCCGGCACGAACAGCCGGCGCGGCACGGCTCGGAACGTCGACTCCCAGTCCGCCGACAGCGTCCCGGACTCCCGGAGGCCGTCGGCCAAGGTGTCCCAGTTCATGCGATCACTCCCCTCAAGGCTTCGACGGCTTGGGCAGGTTGGTGGGCGGCGCGTCCCGCTTGCCGTCGTGCGGCGCGGTGTCCGGCTTCCCGGAGTGCCCACCGCCCTTGCCCCCGCCAGCCTTGCCGGGCCCGTCGCCGCCGGATCCTCCGCCATGTGCGCCCATGCGCTTCTCCTCTCGAAGTCCTTGCCAAGATCAGATATTGCTCGGGTTGAGACAACAGGGCCGCCGCCCTCACGGGCCGCCGAAACAGAGCGCCAGCAGCATCGCCGCGAGCACGGCTGCTCCCGCAATCGACACCGCGCAGGCGGCGAAGAATGCTTTGTGACGACCATCGGGTGAATCGCACCTCACCGGTGTGCGCTCCGATGGTGGCGACGCATCAGTACGCGGGCGTCAACGGCACTGGAGTAGTCGAACCGGGCCGCCGACTCCGCCTCCCGAACGGCTAGTTCGGCGCATTGCTCACAGTCGCCGACCGGCCCCGAAGCGGTATCGCGGCCCGCCTCCATCAGTTCCACCGGGACACCCAGTTCGCCTCACGCACACGGGCTTCCAGGTGCTCACGCCGCAGCCGCAGCCACTCGCCGTTCGCGGCCTCGAACCGCACGAACGCCCGAATGGTTCCGTCGCCGTCCCGCAGCCACTCACCGCCCTGCTCGTCACGGACGTGGTAGCAACGCGCCGCCGGGTCCCAGCGGATGCCGTACCCGTGCGTGGCGGCCGGATCCAACTCCCGCACCGCCTGCCGCGACAGCCTGGCCGCCCTCGCGGCGGCGACTCCGTCCTGCGCCATTCGCACACTCCCTTACGCACCGAACCCGCAATGTCACTCGACGCTACGGGTTCGTCACTGTGCGAAGGGGCAGGGTTTCTGCCACCAACTCCGGCAGCCCTCTATGCGGCCATCCCGATGGACTCGGCGAGTCGACGCCCGGCCTCCTGGACCGGCGAACGGCCATCAATCAACCCTCGGACCATGGCCTGCGTCTCCTCGTTCCACCGGGCTGTCTCGGGCGCGACCGCAACAGCGTCCGTGAGCAGTTCCACCACGGACGCCGATTCCCCGCGAAGGGCGTGCGCCCGCGCGACCTCGATCAGATGGCGGCCACGGCGCGGAATCGCCGTGACCTCGGCCACCGGCAACCGCCGGGCCCACCGAAGCGCGGTGCCGGTCTGGCGAAGCTCGACCGCCACAGTGACCGAGTGCAGCCCAACCGCCTGACGGGAACCCGACGTCGGGGCACTCCAGAAGCCTGCGGGAAGGCGCTCGGCAACGGCTGCCGCGCGGTCGATCCAGCCCCAGGCCTCACCGGCCTCACCGGCGACCGCATGCGTGATGGCCGCGTGGAATGCCATGTCCGCCCACGCCGAGGCCAGTTCCGGCGAATCCCCGCGGACGGGGTCGAGCAGGCGGAGAGCTTCCTCGGTCAGTGACTGGGCGCTGTCCCACTGCCCGGACTTCCGGAACGCCTCCACCAGGAACCAGCACGCCTGCGCGATCGCCCGCCGGTCGTCCGATGCCCGCGCGGTCGCCAGCGCCCGTTCGGCGACCCGCCAGACCAGATTGCCGTCCCCTTGGAAGGCCGCATACATCTGCGTCAGGTTCAGTGCGCCGGCGTACATCACCTCCGCCCGACGCCGATCGGCGCAGTCCTGATGCGCAACTGCCCGGGAAGCTGCCGACACGAGCGCCGGCAGCAACTCCGCCAAGGCGGTCCGGTGGTCGCCTCTGGTCATCCTGGTCCGCCAGGCGTTCGCCAGCTGAACCTCGATGTGGTCGAGGTTGGGTACCGGCCCACCGGCCGACCCGAGCTGCGCACCGTCAACCGCCCGCCGGACGGAGTCCAGTGCCGCGTGTTCCACACCCGAGTACAGCGCCCTGGGCATGCTGACGTCGCCCGTCAGCAACGAGAGATCATCGACCCCCAAGTGCTGAGCGATGCGCACGAGCATCGGCAGGCGCGGCGGCAGCAACGCCCCGTTCTCCACCTGCTTCAGCCAACTCGGCGACCGCCCCAGCAGCGCGGCCAACACCGGACGGGACTTCCCGGCGCGCTCCCGGTAGTACTGGATGCGCCGGCCTACGGGCAGAGCGGGATCCACAGCCATGCCATCAGCGTAGGGCCGCCGTGCCTCCCCGGCAGCCAGAGAAACGAATTGAGCACGCTCCGAATCCAGGCCTCCGAAGGACGGGCTGGCCCCTCCTGCACCGACATATCCCCGATCCACAGCGGCGGACCGCACTCTGGGTGGAGTCCGCACGGACGTACAGCCGACACGGCAGACTGGCCGAGGGATACAGAGCGCTCAGAATCGTGAAGAGCTGCGCGCCGGAGGACATCCGTCGGCGGTGTCCCGGAACTTCGCCGCTTCTGCCAGGAATTGGGAGTCCAGACTTGACCGACCAACGCAAGCCGTTCCTCTACGTCGTCGTCTGCGCCTCGGGCATCGCGGACGACGTCGGCACCTTGATCAGCGCCGCCCACGCCGAAGGCTGGAAGGTCGGCGTCATCGCCACCCCCCATGGGCTCGGGTTCATCGACCCGGAAGCCGTCGAGCGCCAGACCGGCTACCCGATCCGCTCGGCTTGGCGCACTCCCGCGATCCCCCAGCCACTTCCCCCGGCGGACGCCATCGCCGTGGCGCCCGCCACGTTCAACACCGTCAACAAGTGGGCCGCCGGGATATCCGACACCCTTGCGCTCGGCATTCTCTGCGAGGCGTACGGGCTCGGCATCCCCACTGCCGTTCAGCCCTACGTCAACTCGGCCCAAGCAGCCCACCCTGCGTACGGCGAGAGCCTGGAACGACTCCGCTCGATGGGCGTCCTGATCGGCGACTACATCCCCCACAAGCCGAAGGCCGGCGGAGGCCGCGACAAATACAACTGGACCCACGTCCTCGACCTGCTTCGCCCCGCACTGACCTCGGTCACAGAGCAGAACTGACAACGCGCCAAGCTCGCCGTCCGCCACGAAGTGACCGTACCGGTCGCAGCCATCGACGAGTGGCCACGACCGGCTCGGTCATCGTTCGACGCCCGGCTCGTACAAAGGCAGGAAGTGGATGACCGGTTCCTCATACGGATGAGCCGCGCGCACTGCTCGCAGCACCGCCTCGGCCTGCTCGGCCTTCGGGGTCAGGACGAGCAGGCCCTTCCCGTTCGTCCACACGGCTCGCACGTCGAGGCTCCGCAGGCGCCGGCTCTCCGCCCGCCTCACCCCGACCGACCCGCCTCGCGACCCTCCATGTGATCCTCCGCACCGGCCGATCTTCGGCCGAACCCCACCCCCCGTCACCGCAACGATTGCCAACGTTACGTACTGTTCTGAAAGGCGAGTTGACGATAAGTCAGCCCGCCGATCGCAGGACGCCTAGCGACATACGAGGAGAGGGCCCGACATGTCCCGACCAGCACACATCGCCATGGTGAACATCCCGGCGCACGGCCACGTCAACCCCAGTCTGGAGGTGATGCGGGAGTTGGTCGCCCGCGGCCACCGGGTCAGCTATGTCAACGACCCGTCGTTCGCCGATCAGATCGAGTCCACCGGCGCCCAACTCGTGCCCCACGACACGACCCTGTCGATCGTCAAGGGCGGGGTCGACCCCAACATCGGGGCCGGTGTGCACACCATGATCTTCGAGGAGGCGCAGGCGATGCTGCCGCGACTGCGCGAGGCCTTCGACGACGACCGGCCCGACCTCGTCCTGTACGACTTCATGGCGTACGCGGGCCGGGCGCTGGCCGACGGCTGGGGCGTGCCGTCCATGCTGATCTCGCCGTCAATGATCATCCGGGAGGACTCCCACCTGGCGCGCTTCGAGATGGCGCGGGAGGCCTTGGAGGCGGACAAGATCCCGGAGCGGTTCGCGCAGTGGCTCGCCGACAACGGCGTGCCGGCGGGCGAACCGTTCGGGTACATGCTGCGCCCGGATCGCGGGATCGCGCTCATCCCCCGGGTGCTCCAGCCCGAGATCGAGCTGGTCGATCCCCAGATCTTCTCCTTCGCCGGGCCCTGCCTCGGCACCCGCGAGCACCAGGGCGGTTGGACCCGTCCGGAGGGCGCGCAGAAGGTGCTGCTGGTCTCGCTCGGCTCCACCTTCACCCACCAGCCCGACTTCTACCGCGCATGCCTGGAGGCCTTCGGCGACCTGCCCGGCTGGCACGTCGTGCTCCAGGTCGGCCAGGCAACCGACCCGGCCGAACTGGGTACGATCCCGGCCAACATCGAAGTGCACCAGTGGGTGCCGCAGTTCGCCGTACTCCAGCAGGCCGACGCATTCGTGACCCACGCCGGAATGGGCGGGTGCAGCGAGGGCCTGTACTGCGGGCTGCCGATGGTCGCGGTGCCGCAGGCCGCCGACCAGTTCGACAACGCGGACCGGCTGGTCGAACTCGGCGTCGCCCGCCGACTGGACACCGCGCAGGCCACCCCGGAGGCGCTGCGCTCCGCCGTACTGGAGCTGACCGCCGACCCGGCGGTGACCGCCCGGCTGGACGAGCTCAGCCGCGAGGTCCGCGTCGGCGGCAGCGCAGCCAGGGCCGCCGACCTGGTCGAGGCCGCCCTCGTCTGAACCCCCCGTCCGCCACCGCCCCACCACCCCCCCACCACCCGGGGCGGTGGCGGACACCCCACCGGCCGTCGCGGCGCGCACCGTCGTTCCCTCCTCCCCAGGAGACCCTGTTGACCGAGATCATCCTCATGTCCGACCCACAGGTGGCTGCCCTCCCCATCCAGGACTGCGGCGACCGCCTCCTGGACGTACGCGAGCACGAGCTCCTCCTGGACGACCGCAAGTGCGACGACGCCGGGGCGTTCGCCCACCTGCGGTCCGGCGTGCTCGACCGACTCCTCGACGCCCAATCGCACCTCCCGGACGGCCTGCGGCTGCTCTTCGTCGAGGGCTACCGCCCGCCGGCCCTTCAGCGCCGCTACTTCGACGAGTACACCGCCGAGTTGCGCACCGCACACCCGGACTGGCCGTCCGCACAGCTCCGATCGGCCGCGAGCCGCTACGTCTCCCCGCCCGAGATCGCACCACACAGCGCCGGCGCCGCCGTCGACCTCACCCTGACCGACGCCGACGGCCACGAACTCGACCTCGGCACCCGGATCAACGCCAGCCCGGAAGAAAGCGCCGGCGCCTGCTACACCGACGCCGCCAACCTCTCCCCCGAAGCCCGCACCAACCGGCAACTCCTCAGCCACACCCTCACCCGCGCGGGCCTCGTCAACTACCCCACCGAGTGGTGGCACTGGTCCTACGGCGACCGCTACTGGGCCCTCACAACCGGCGCACCCGCCGCCCTCTACGGCCCCCAGCACCGATAACCCTCACGCGGCCGCCCTCCTACCGCCCGACCCGCCGACGACATGACGGGCCACCCAGAGCGCCCCGGGGCTCGGAAGCCCCGGGGCGCATAGGTCAACCGGTGATCCGTAAGACCCGGGGCCGTTCGCCAGCGGTCATCACTCGGCCAGGTAGAGACGGACCAGGTGCGGGGTCAGGCCGACGAACGCCAGCGTCCGCACCTCGCCGAAAGTGGCCAGCCGGTGCCCGATCCTCTGCACGGCGGACGGGCCGAACAACTCGATGAAGTAGTCCTGCTGATCCATGCTGAGCGGGAGGGCGCG
Organism: Kitasatospora sp. NPDC059817; assembly: GCF_042731835.1. Taxonomy (NCBI): domain Bacteria; kingdom Bacillati; phylum Actinomycetota; class Actinomycetes; order Kitasatosporales; family Streptomycetaceae; genus Kitasatospora; species Kitasatospora sp. NPDC059817. Next base: position 26,601 of record NZ_JBHWIR010000032.1, read on the forward strand.
AAGCGATCCCAGGAGCGCGGCCAACGCGTCCGGGAGCCGGGAGAAGCGTGCGGGTTCCGTCACGCCGCGGACCTCCACCACCACCGGAAACGGGCGCGACGCCGCTCCCGCCTCGCCACCAGCGGAAGCCGACTCGGCCCCGTCGTGATCCCGAAGCGCCGTCATCGCGCCGGCACCTCCCCCGCACGGCGCGGATGCCACATGTGGACGCCCACCACCCGTCCGTTGACCGCGATGTTCCGCGTCACGGCCTTCCGCAGGCCCGCACCACAGTAGAAGCATCGCGTCGCCGCCGATCCGAACGCCCGACCGTTCCTCATCTGGCACCGCTTCCCGGGCCGACCAAGGCCCAGACGATCTTTCCGAAACCTTCGGGGCGGGGCGCGCAGCCCCACTCCACGGACAGGGCCTCCACCAGGAACAGTCCCCGCCCCGACAGTTCGTCGGACACAGTGGACCGCCGGATCGTCGGCTTCTCGCTGCTCGCGTCGTGCACCTCGATGCGAAGATGGCCGCAGGTCAGCTCGAACCGGACAGCAATCTCCCGGCCCAGCGAAGCCCGCCCGTGGACCACGGCGTTGGACACCAGCTCGGTGAGCACGAGCTGCCCGTCCATCGTGAGGGCCGCGCCGTCGGGAACCTCCGCAAGGAACTTCCGGAGGTGGTCCCTGGCCATGCCGGCGGACTTACGGTGCCGGGTGAGCATCGCCCCGAATGTGGTTATCCCGACGCCCGACTCATTGGACTCAGCGTCGTCCCGGGATTCTCCCGAGCTGATCACGTGCACCACCCTCCCGATGCTCGACAGCGGCCGGAACAGGTCTTCCGGCCCGTGACTCCAGGTTGCCGGGAGGCGATGCGGTCGACGTACCCAGGCTGAATGCCCAATGTGGATAAACTCACGGTCAATCAACTTCCGCTCAGGGAGCGCTGATCGACAGCGGGGGCAATGGTGACCGAAGCTCGCCTTCCGGACCGGCTTCCATCAGGTCTGCTCGCCAATCCCGAGATGATCGCCGCGTGCCGACAGCGGGACTTCGCCGCCGTATTCCGGCTGCTCAAGCTGGCCGGCGTCTACCCAGCGCTCATCGCGCGAGCCTGTGACCTGACCCCGAGCCGTGTCGGCGAGGTAATGAATGGGAAGCGGCGGATCGAGAAGATCGATCTCGTCGAACGCATCGCGGATGGCCTCCACATCCCGGGTCACATGCTGGGCCTGGCCACCCGGGATTGGGAGCAAGCGCCCGCGCCGCCCCGGGCAAGGCGCTGTGTGATCGAACCCCATCTCGCCACCGCAAGGCCCAGCCCGCCCGTCAACCCCGAGTTCTTGGTCAGCCACCTACGCGAGGTGATGCCCGGCCACTACAGGACTGCCAACCTTCTGGGCTCCCGCCACGCGCTCGACCCGGTCACCCGGCACGTCCAAGTACTCGACCGTCTCCAGCAATCCGCCGACGGGAGCGCCAGGGGCGAGATCCTCGCCATCGGCGCCCGGACCGCCGAGTTCCTGGGCTGGCTGAACCAGGACCTGGGCGACTTCGACCAAGCCATGTACTGGTCGGACCGCGCCATGGAGTGGGCGCAGGAGTCCGGCGACGACGTCATGGCCGCCTACCTCCTGTTCAGGAAGAGCAACCAGGCGACGGCCCGCCGCAACGCGCAGCAGGCCGTCGGGCTGGCACGCGCCGCCCAGCGTTCACCCGGGGCGACCCCGCGCATCCGAGCCCTGGCCACGCAGCAGGAGGCCCAGGGGCACGCGCTCATGGGCAACCAGCGCTTCGCCCAGGCCAAGTTCGACGAGGCCCACGAGCTGGCCGCGTCACCGGACAACGAGCACCGCGACGATGCCCTCGACATGGCCTACTGCACGCCGACGTACATCGAGATGCAGCGCGCGAACTGCCTGCTCGAACTGGGTGACCCGCTCACGGCGGTGGCCATGTTCGAGGCCGAGCTCTGGGCGCTCCCTCCGGTGTACCGCAACGACCAAGGCGTGTACCTCTCCCGGCTGGCCCGCGCCTACGCGGTGTCCGGCGAGCCGGAGCAGGCTGCCGCGGCGGCGGACCGCGCGCTGTCGATCGCCATCGACACCGAGTCCGCGCGAGCGATGGCGGAGCTGTCCGCCGCGGACAAGGCCCTCCGGCGGTGGCACACCGTGGCCGAAGTCGCCATGTTCACCGGACGGTTGAAGCTGATGAGCGGTACGGCGCCCTCTCGACCTGCGACAGGCTGATGAGAGAGGGTGGGGCCATGGACGCACTGATCACGGCCGCCACCTCCGCAGACGAACACCGGCGCGGCGCCAAGATCGCCGTACTGCCGGTCGGCAGCTTCGAGCAGCATGGCGACCATCTGCCGCTCACCACCGACACCGTCGTCGCCGGCCTGATCGCCCAACGGATCGCCGCCGACTACGGCCTATTCCTCCTGCCGCCCATCACGGTGTCCTGCTCTCACGAGCACGCCCACATGCCCGGCACCGTCAGCATCAGCGCCGCCACGCTCTATGCCGTCGTCAACGACATCTGGAAGTCGCTCCAGGCGTCCGGTGTTCCCGGCCTGCTCATCGTGAACGGCCACGGGGGCAACTACGTCCTCTCGAACGTCGTCCAGGAGGCCAACACCTCCGGTCCGCGCGTCGCCCTCTTCCCGGTTCACGCGGACTGGCACCAGGCCCGCGAGGCAGCGGGCCTGGTGAGCAGCGGCGCCGAGGACATGCACGGCGGCGAGTTGGAGGTGTCGCTCCTCCTCCACGGCGCCCCGGAGCTCATCCGCGACGGCATCGAGCGGGATGACCACTCCGCCCCCGAGCGCCCGCACCTACTCACGCTCGGCATGGCCGGGTACACGAAGAACGGCATCATCGGGCAGCCCTCCCTCGGAACGGCGGCGAAGGGTCGCGCCCTCCTCGACAGCCTGTCCCAATCCGCCGCCGCGCATCTCTCGATCCTCGCGGGCAGCTGAGAGGCACTTCGGGCCCTCCCCCAGACTGGGGAAGGGCCCGAAGCGAAACCGCAGAGTGACCTGAGGCATCAGGCCTTGGGGCCGGCCGACTGGACGACCTCGAAGGACCAGAGGGTTGAGCCGGAGGCGGCGGGGCGCTTGGGGGCCTCGCCCTCCGGGGCGGCGGGGCGGTGGGCGGCCTGCATGGGGCCCTCCATCCACGCCTTGAAGTCCTCCTCGCTGCGCCAGCGGGTGTAGACGAGGTACTGGTCGGTGCCCTCGACGGGGCGGAGGAGCTCGAACCACTCGAAGCCGTCCGAGTTCTCCACCGCGCCGGCGCGGGAGGCGAAGCGCTGCTCCAGGACCTCCCGCTGCTCGGCGGGAACCGTCAGTACGTTGATCTTGACGACGCTACTCACATGACACCTCTCATCACTAGGCCCTCTACCTGGGCACCTAACCTTGACCACGTGCGAGCAGTCTCCTACATACGACAGTCAAAGAAGCGTGAGGACGACTCTCAAGCTTCGCCCGGCTGCCCAGCGAACGAAGACCGAAGCCTTGATTCTCGCGAAGGGCTGGGAGAGCAACGGCCACTTCGAAGACGTCGGCAAGTCGGGCTGGGACCTCTGGGAGAAGCAGCGCAACGGCCGTAACGGGTCGCTGGTGGCCAAGCTCCAAGGAGCCCGGCTCGTGCTGTCCAGCGAGAGGACGGCCGCCCGCCTGGACGAAGCGTTCGTGAAGCTCTTCACCGCCGCCGACCTGCTCACCTCGCACCAGAAGTACAAGCCCGCGTAAGACTTCACACCGACCGCTCTGCTCATCATGTCCGGCAACGACAAGCCGACGATCCGAGGCACCGACGAAGGCATCTGGCGGCGCTTCCGCTGCGTCCCGTGGGACGAGTCGTTCATCGGAAGGGAGGACAGGGGATTCAAGGGCCGCCTACTGGCCGAAGCGGAAGGCATAGCGGCTTGGGCGGTCCGGGGCGCCGCCGAGTGGTTCGAGCACGGCCTGAACGAGCAGGAACGAGTCACCAGGGCTACCGGCGAATACCGGGAGGAGTCCGACCCGTTCGCCGACTGGGTGGCGGCCAACTTCGAAGCAGCGCCGGACGGCTTCGTGCCGAACAGCGAGATCAAGCAGCGGGCAGAGCGGATGCACCCGAAGCTCCCCGGACAGGCGCAAGCGTGGTCCAAGGACTACGTCCGCCCCGGCGACACCCTGTGCGTGTGGAAGCTGGACCGGTTCGCCCGGCCGCCGATTGACGACCGCCACGCCAAGGGGGAGAGCGTGAGCAGCATCGCGAAGGCGCTCGGGATCAGTCGGGCGACGCTGTACCGGCACTTGGAGGACTCCGAGTCGTAGCCGCCGCGCCTGCCGTGGGAGCCGTCTGCCCCACTGTGGGTGGACGGCTCTTTCACTGTCTCTGGCGTCCGCCATCTTGACAGCACGATGCCCCGGTACGGGCTCTGAGAGGTCCGTACCGGGGCGGCGCCAGTTCACCAGCGCGAGCAGAGGTAGTCCACCACAGGCGCCAACCGGGTGGTGGCGGACGTGGGCCCAGCCGTGTACGCCGCGAGAGCAATCCCGGCGCCATCCACGACCGTGAGCCCCGCTGGAATGGCCGTCCCGCCGCTGACGACAACGACGGGCTGACCGTCCCGGTACTCGATCGACAGTGTGCCGATATCCTCGGGCTTGACCTGATCGGCCGGGACCAGCACGGGTTCGGCCGTCCCGGGCGTGAGCTTGATCGGGGCCGGGCCCTTTGAGTTGGGCGTGGTCTCGGGCATGACTGTCTCCTCACTGGCCGGCTCGCTGCCGACGCGCCTGGACCTTCCCATGACTGTCCGTCACCAAACCATCGCCGTTCTGATCGCTCGTCCGGCCGGCTGGGCGGGGCGCTCCGGAAGTTTCCGGCCGTGGCCGCCAACGGTCCCGACCCCAGCTCGAAGCACGCGCCCTGAGTGTGATGCCGTTTCCAGACCCAAGATTCACCAACTGGGATGCGGCCCGATGAGGTGGTCACCATGACCCGCGAGGCGTGGGCGGAGTTCACCAGCGCCATCAAGTGCGGGGAGGTCGACCTGAGCGCGTAGGAGACCTGTGGACTGTCCGCTGTGTGATCAGCCCTTCGCGTTCGACCCGGAAACAGGCCAAGGCTGCTGCTCCCGGTGCGACCAGTGGGCGGGTCGGGCGATCCGGGGCCTGTCGATCGTGACGCTCCGCGGCAACTGGCCCGAAGTGCAGGCGGAGAGGGGGCGTGCAAGCCTGGTTGGAGAACCCGAAATCCAACCGAATGGGGCACAGCCATGGGTATCGGCGACAAGTTCCGGGACAAGGCCGAGCAGTTGGAGGAGGAGGCGAAGTCGCGCCTCGGCAACAAGCCCCCGAAGGGGGACGACGCCCAGCAGAAGGCCGCCCAGACCCAGCAGCAGGGCCAACAGCAGGGCCAGCAGAACCTGGACGACCTACCGGACGACATCGACGACCGGAAGTAGCGGCCAAGACCGGGCGGGGACGGCCGAGGCAGATCCTCGACCGTCCCCGTACTCATGTCCGGACCGCTTCGCGGGTCAGGCGATCCACGGCGGGAGGAGGCGCTCGGCGTCGCAGGGGGCGAGGCCGCAGGCGCCTTCGGGGGTGACGGCGTCGGGGTTGTAGGCGTGGGCGGGGGACGGGCCGGCGACGATGGCGGTGAAGCCGTCGGCGGTGGTGATCCGGCGGGCGAGGTCGGCGGGGAGGACGAGGGTGTCGCCGGCGGTGAGGGGCACCGGGCCGTCGGGGAGGGTGACGGTGGCGGCGCCGGTGAGCAGCGTCCAGATCTGTTCGACGTCCATGGCGTGGAGCGGGCCGCTCTTGCCGGCCGTCATGTCGACCTGCCACAGGGCGAGGGCGGTTGAGCCCTGGGTGGGTGAGGCGTAGGTGGTCATGACGGCGTTCGGCGTTTCGGTGCGACGGGCGTCGGCGTGGCGGATCACGGGCATGGCGAGGGAACCCCCTAAGATGGTCAATGACGTTGTCTATATGGTCAATGAGGTTGTCTACCCATGTCAAGCGAGCCCGTGAGCACACCCACGAGCACACCCACAAGCGCCCCCGCAGGCGAACCCGCCCCGCCCGGCTTCGAGTTGCCGCTGCGCCTGCTGCTCGCCTTCCGGACGATCATCGACGAGTTGCACGAGCGCATCGCCCGCGAGGGCCACCCCGACCTGCGGCCCATGCACGGCTTCGTCTTCCAGGCGATCGGACCGCACGGCACCACCGCCGTCGACCTCGGCCGCCGGCTCGGCGTCTCCAAGCAGGCCGCCGGCAAGACCATCGAGAACCTGGAGCAGCTCGGCTACGTCGAACGCGGCGGCGACCCGGCCGACGCCCGCCGCAAGGTCGTCCGACTGACCGCCCGCGGGGTGGACTGCCTGGTCCGGTCGGCCCGGATCTTCGACGAGCTGCGCGCCGAGTGGTCCGCCACCCTGGGCGAGGAGCGCCTGCGCGAGGTGGAGACGGCCCTGCGCCTGCTCGCCCCCGGCGACCCGTTCCGCCTCGACACCCCCCGCTGGTTCGGCGGTCCGTGAGGAAGGATCAGGAGTGGTACGAGCCATGAGGGGTCAGCGGAGGAGGAGCGGATGAGACGACTGGGACGGGTGGTCGCAGCGGCGGCCGTACTGGCGCTCGCGGCGTGCTCCTCGCCGGTTCCAGGGTCGCCGCTCCCCGAGCACATGTCCCCCGAGGCCCGCGGCTACCTCTCGGAGGCCCTGGACCTCATCCAGCAGAAGTCCCTCAACACCGCGAAGGTGGACTGGCCGAAGCTCCGCACCCAGGCCTTCGCCCAGGCGGCCACGGCCCGCACCCCGGCCGACACCCACCCCGCGATCAGGGCCGCCGTCACCGCCCTCGACGACCACCACAGCCGTTTCTACCCGCCCGACCAGGCGGCGAAGGTCGACGCCGACCCGGAGGCCGTGAACGCCCCGACCGCCCGGCAACTCCCCGGCCGCATCGTCCAGTTGAATCTCCCGGCGGTGAACGGATCGGAGCGCACCTACGCCGAGTACGTCGCCCGCGGCCGTGCCGCCGTCGCCGAAGTGAGCGCCTGCGGCTGGGTGGTGGACCTGCGAGGCGAGACCGGGGGCGGGATGTGGGCCCCGCTGGCCGTCGCGGCGCCGATCCTCGGCGACGGCCCGCTGGGCGCCTTCGTCACCGCGGACGGCACCCGCAGCACCTGGTCGGTCCGCGACGGCGTGCCGTACCTGGACGACGCCCCGCAGGCTTCCCCCGCCACCCGCCACGACGAGGTGCCCACCCACCACGACCAGACGCCCGAAACGCCCGTCGCCGTCCTCACCGGCCGCGCGACCGGCAGCGCGGGCGAGGCGGTCGCCATCGCCTTCATCGGCCGCCCGGCCACCCGCAGCTTCGGCCAGCCCACCTACGGGGTGCCCACCGGCAACGCCGCCCACCGGCTGTCGGACGGCGCCGTCCTGCTGCTCACCGGCGCCGCCGAGGCCGACCGCACCGGCCGGGTCCACGAGGGCCCGATCGAGCCGGACGAGGCGGTCGAAACGGCCGACCCCCGCAAGGACGACGACCCCGCGCTCGCCGCCGCCGTCGCCTGGCTCTCCATCCAAACCCCCTGCAAGGCAGGCTAGAACGACCGCCCCTCCCCCCGGTACGGCGGCTCGTGGGCGGGCCGGTCCGGGCGGTCGCGCCGGTCGGCGCAGAGGGTGGAGCTGAGGCGGGTGAGCAGGTCGGCGAGGTCGGCGTACTGCTGCTCGTCCCAGTCGCCGAGCAGGTCGGCGAGTTGCGAGCGCCGGGCAGCGACCAGCTTGACGGCCGCCTCCGCCCCCGGTTCGGTGAGCCGTAGCGCCAGCCCGCCGCTGCGGGCGGCGAGGCCCCGGCCCTCGACTTCCCGGACGGCGCTCTCGATGACGGCGATCGGGACGATCCGCCGCTCGGCGAGTTCGGCCGGCTCGACCGAGCCGTGGTGGTGCATCTGCAACAGCAGCCAGCTGGAGGCGGGTTGGAGGTCCAGCCCGGCCCCCTCGGTGATCCGCCGGAAGAGGTCGCGCCGGGCCTCGCGGGTGCTCAGCACCGAGAGCGCGCGGGCGATCTCGTCCAGCGACGAGCGTTGGACGGGGTTGAGGCCGATGGATTCGCTCAGGTCGGGTGCGGTGACGGTGGAGCGCAGCTTCTGTTCGCGTAGGAACAGCGACAGCACGAAGGCGACCACCGCGACGGGCACCGCGTACAGGAACACCCGGGTGATCGACTCGGCGTACGCGTGGTGGACGGCTTCCTGGACGACGGCGGGCAACCGGGTGATCACCCGCGGGTCGGAGGTGATGGCCTCGGGGTGGAAGCCGGGCGGCAGCGGCAGGCCGGTGAGGGCGTCGGCGAGCCGGTCGCGCAGCCCGCTGGCGAACAGGCTGCCGAAGATGGAGACGCCGAAGGAGGCGCCGATGGAGCGGAAGAAGGTGGCGCCGGCGGTGGCGACGCCGAGGTCCTGGTAGCCGACGGAGTTCTGCACGATCAGCACCAGTACCTGCATGACCAGGCCCAGCCCGAGGCCGAAGACCAGGAAGTAGAGGCTCATCTCGGTGGTGCTGCTGTGCTCGTCGAGCCGGGAGAGCAGCAGCAGGCCGACGGTGGTGACGGCCGTCCCGGCGATCGGGAAGATCCGGTAGTGGCCGGTGCGGGCGACGATCTGGCCGGAGCCGATCGAGGTGAGCAGCATGCCGAGCACCATCGGCAGCATGTGGATGCCGGACAGGGTGGGCGAGACCTGCTTGACGACCTGGAGGAAGGTCGGCAGGTAGGTGAGGGCGCCGAACATCGCGAAGCCGACCACGAAGGAGATCACCGCGACCAGGCTGAACGTCCGGGAGCGGAACAGCCGCAGCGGCAGCACCGGTTCGCTGGCCGTCCGCTCGACCAGGACGAAGGCGAGCAGCAGCACCAGGCCGAGCACGCCGAGCCCGACGATCTGCCAGGAGGTCCAGCCCCAGGTGGTGCCGCCGAGGGAGGTCATCAGCACCAGGCAGGTGGCGACGGCGGCGATCAGCACGGTGCCGAGGTAGTCGATCCGGTGCTGGCGCCTGGTCTCCTGCCCGGGCAGGACGGCGGCGATCACCACCAGGGCGACGATGCCGATCGGCAGGTTGATGTAGAAGACCCAGCGCCAGCTGAGGTTGTCGACGAACAGTCCGCCGAGCAACGGGCCGAGGACGCTGGTCACGCCGAAGACGGCGCCGAAGAGGCCCTGGTACTTGCCGCGGTCCCGGGGGGAGACGAGGTCGCCGACGATGGCCTGGGTGAGCACGATCAGCCCGCCGCCGCCCAGGCCCTGCAGCGCGCGGAAGGCGATGAGTTCGCCCATGTTCTGGGCGATGCCGCAGAGTACGGAGCCGAGCAGGAAGATCACGATGGAGGCCTGGAAGAAGCGCTTCCGGCCGTACATGTCGCCGAGCTTGCCCCAGAGCGGGGTGGCGGCGGTGGAGGCCAGCAGGTAGGCGGTGACCACCCAGGAGATGTGGTCCAGGCCGCCGAGGTCGCTGACGATGGTGGGCAGCGCGGTGGAGACGATGGTCTGGTCGAGGGCGGCGAGCAGCATCGCCAGCAGCAGGGCGCCGATCGGCACCCAGAGGTTGGGGACGGTGACCTCCGGCGGGCCGGGCTCGTACGCCGGGCTGCGGTCGGACGCGGCGCGCGAGTCCGTCATGGCGGCTCCGTAGGGTCGCGGGCCCCGGCCGAGGCGGCGGGCCCGTGCGGATGATCACTCCCAGCTCACCATGCTGTCAGAAATGCCCCGGTTTGCTCCCTCGGGTTGAGCCGAACGTAGCCGCCGGGCCCGCTAGCCCAGGACACACCGCACCGACCCGACCGCCGGCACCGGGGACATCCGCCGCTCCCCGGCCGTTCCTCGGGAAACAACCGCCACCAACCGGCACAACACCCCCGCCCGGGTCCGGACGCCCCTGTCCCCCCTCCGGGACGTCCTGCATAATCAGGCGCGATCGTGAGCCCGGGAACCGCCCCGGGGCACGCAGACCGCCCGAGAACCGAGGAGGACCGGCCGATGCCGGACCAGCACTGCCCGACGTGCGGCACCGCACGCTCCACCGGGTGCGGCTGCGTCCCGGACCCGAGCCTCACCGAGACGGCCGTCCTCCCGCACCTCGAAGGCCCGCCACTGGTCCGCCCGTACGTGCCGCAGGCGGTCGGCCAGGTCGCCGAGGAGCCCGTGGCGGACGTCCCCGCCGTCGACCCGTTCGCGACCGCCGTCCTGCCGCCGGTCGCCCCGGGACAACCGACCCCCGTCCACCCCGCCCCGCCCGTGGTTCCCCCGCTGGGGCCGGACGCCGACGCCTACGCCACCACCGTGCTGCCGCCGGTGCCCGCCTCCGGGCCGGGCGCCTACGCGGCGGCGACAGCCCCGCAGGCCGCGTCCGGCGGCGACCTCGGGGTCTTCCCCTTCGACCACGCGACGCCCGGGCCCGAGCCGGAGCCCGTCGGCGGCCGGGCCGCGCGCCGAGCCGCCGAGCAGGCCGCGCAGAACCCGCTGGCCCGGCACAAGCTGCTGCTGGCCGGGGTGGGCGCCGGCCTGGTCGCGCTCACCATCGGCATCGCATACGCGGTGACGCCCTCGCCCGCGCCGACGACCCGGCAGGCGCAGCCGCTGCCCACCACCCTGGCGCCCGCGCCGGTGGAGCCGACCGCCCCGGCACCGACGGACCCGGCCACGCCGCCGACGCCGACCAGCGAGGCGCCGAGCCCGACGTCGCCCCCCACCCGCAAGCCGAGCCCGACGAAGACGGCCACCCCGGCGCCGACGCCGACCACCCAGGCCCCGGTCGCCGCTCCCCCGGCCCCCGCTTCCGCCCCGACCGCGCCCGCGACGCCCACGCCCACCCCCACCACCGCGACGCCCACGCCCACCCCGACCCCCACTCCGACGCCGACCCCGACCACCCGGGTGCTCCAGATGGGGATGACCGGCGCCGACGTCAAGGACATGCAGCAGCGGCTGTGGGCGGCCGAGTGCGGATACGTCGACAAGTCGATGATCACCGGGACCTTCGACTTCTGGACCCGGTCGGTGCTCGGCGACTACCAGACCAGCAACCGGATCAAGGGCGAGACCTTCGTCTACGGCCCGAAGACCCGGGCCGCCCTGGAGGCCGACCCGGGCTGCTGAGCCCCGCGGACAAGGGGTCAGCCGGTGATCGCCCCGAAGATGCTGATGCCCGCCAGCACCACCATGATCGCCGCCGCGACCCGGATGATCAGCTTCATCGGCACGTACTTGAGCAGCTTCTGCCCGCCCACGATGGCGAGCCCGCCGACCGCGCACAGCGCCAGCCACGCGCCGAGGCCGACGGCCAGCGGATCGGCGTACTTGGCGGCCAGGTTGGCGGTCATGATCTGGGTCAGGTCGCCGAACTCGGCGACCGCGACGACCAAGAAGCTGGCCCCGGCCACCTTCCAGAAGCTGTTCGAGGACGGCTCCTTGGCGGCGTGCCCCTCCTCGTCGTCGCCCCCTCCGTGGAAGAGCAGCATGGCCGCACCGGCCAGGAACAGCACGCCGGTGACGCCCTCGACCCAGCGGTGCGGCAGCAGCGAGAGCAGGTGCCCGGCGGCGAGGGCGAGGACGACCTGAACGCCCATCGCCGCGGCGACACCCGCGAAGACGTAGCTGGCACGGTACTTGGTGCCGAGTACGAGGCTGGCCAGCGCGGTCTTGTCCGGCAGTTCGGCCAGGAAGATGATGCCGAACGTCAGCGCGGCCACGGTCAAACTCATCAGAAAGGGTCCCTCGGTCGGGCTGCCCGGCCTCCGCAGGTCCGTCAGGGGACGCTTCGGCCCGACAGCACTGGTCATGGTCACAGCACTGCGGCCGAAGGTCTCGCCGGCACCGACCCCGGAGGATCGGGTGCCCCGGGCGCCGGGCCCGTGAGGGCCAGTATGTCGACGGTCCGGTGGAGGGCTACTCCCCTTCAACGTGCTCAAGGGTACCCGACCGCGTCCAGTACCCAAGGCGGCCCGGTACCCGCCCCCGCCCCGGCCCCCCAGCGCTCACCAGCCCGCGCGCTCACCAGCCCGCGCTCACCAGCCCCCGGCCGACCAGCTCCAGCACCACCACGATCGCCACCGACTCCACCGCCAGCAGCCCGACCAGCACGAACAGCTGCACCGCCCCCGCCTGGACGGGCGAGGCGCCGCCGAGCAGCATGCCGACGAAGGCGCCGGGGAGGGTGACCAGGCCGACCGTCCGGGTCTGGTCGAGAGCGGGCACCAGCGAGGTCGCGGCGGCGGTGCGGCAGATCTCCAGCCGGGCGTCGCGGTCCTCGAAGCCGAGCGCCAGGGCCGCCTCCACCTCGCCGCGGCGCTGCCGCAGTTCGTCGAGGGCGCGCCGCCCGGCCAGCGAGGTGGCGGTGAGCGCGCCGCCGATCAGGATGCCGGCGACGGGGATGACGGACAGGCCCTTGGCCGGCAGCAGTCCGACGGCCAGCAGCAGGGCGAGCACCGGCAGCACGCCGGCGCCGATCGGCGCGGCCGCCCAGACCCAGTCGGGGCCGGGGGTCATCCGCCGCCCGGCGGTGCGCACCGCGACGCTGAACATCAGCAGCACGAACAGCGCCGACCACCAGAGCGAGCCGACCACCCAGCTGATCACCGCGGCGACGGCGGCCAGTTGCACCACCGCGCGCAGTCCGGCCCGCAGCACCGCGTGCCCGTGGCCGAGCAGGCCCCGGCCGGCCACCGCGACGGCGGCCAGCAGCAGGACGGCGGTGACCACCCCGAGCATCGGGGTGACGGGCAGCAGCTGACCGCCCGCGGCGGACAGGGGCACCGGTGTCAGATCCAGCTGGTGAACCACATCCGGTCCTGCCAGGACGTCATCGGGATCACCTCCGCCGTGTACAGCGGGTAGAAGAAGGCGAAGCAGGCGACGATGGCGAGCACGATCAGCCCGGCGCCGGCCGCGCCGATCCGGCGGCGTTCGGGGCTGCACCCGGCCGGGCCGAGGATCGCCCCGAGCATCTGCGCGACGGCCAGGCACAGGAACGGCACCAGGACGACCATGTAGAAGGAGAAGACGGTCCGCTCCTGGTACTGGAACCAGGGCAGGTAGATCCCGGCGACGGCGCACAGCACGGCGCCCGAGCGCCAGTCCCGGCGGAAGAACCAGCGCCACAGCAGGTAGACCAGGGCGAAGCAGGCCGTCCACCAGAGCAGCGGGGTGCCGAGGCCGAGGATCTGGGACGCGCAGCCGCCGGTGGCGGTGCAGCCGTGCTGCCCGTTCGGGACCTGCTCCCAGTACATGGAGACGGGGCGGCCGACGACCAGCCAGCTGAAGGGGTTGGACTGGTAGGTGTGCGGGGTGCTCAGCCCGGTATTGAAGTCGTACATCTGCGAGTGGTAGTGCCACAGGCTGCGCAGCGACGCGGGCACCCAGCTCATCGACACCTGCGGCAGCGGGACGCCGAGGAAGGTGTCCGGTGACAGGCCGGGGCGGCCGTCGGCCCAGTGCCGGTCGTACCCGCCCTCGCCGTTGCCGCCGCTGGCGAGCCAGCCGGCCCAGGCGCCGACGTACACCACCAGGGCGGAGCCGACCATGGCGAGGAAGGCGGGGACGGCGTCGCGGCGCAGCATCGAGCGCCAGGGGCGGCGGGCGCCGGCCCCGCGACGGCCGGACTGGTCCCACAGGACGGTCAGCAGGCCGAAGGCGGCGAGGATCATCGCGCCGTTCCACTTGACGGCGCAGGCGGCGCCGAGGAGCACCCCGGCGGCGATCCGCCAGGGGCGCAGGCCGAGCCGGGCGCGGTCACCGTCGGTGACGCCGGCCAGCCGGGCGCGGACGTGGTCGCGGTCGATCAGGAGGCTGCCGAAGGCGGCGAGCACGAAGAACATCTGGATGCCGTCGAGCAGCCCGACCCGGCTCATCACCAGTTGGAGGCCGTCGACGGCCATCAACAGGGCCGCGGTGCAGCCGATCAGGGTGGAGCCGAAGAGCCGGCGGCCGATCCGGGCGAGCATCAGCACGGTGACGGTGCCGAGCAGGGCGGTCATGAACCGCCAGCCGAAGGGGTGCATGCCGAACATCTGTTCGCCGATCGCCATCACCCATTTGCCGAGCGGCGGGTGGGCGATGAACTCGGGCGCGGAGGTGAGCGGGATGTGCTGCGGGACGGCCAGGACGTCGGTGTTGGCGTGGTCCGGCCAGCTGCCCTCGTAGCCCTGCCGCAGCAGCGACCAGGCGTCCTTGGGGTAGTACGTCTCGTCGAAGACGAAGGCGTTGGGGTAGCCGAGGTTCCAGAACCGCAGCAGGCCGGCGAAGAGCGCGACGCCGATCGGCCCGAGCCAGCCGGACCAGTCGGCCGACAGGCGGAGCAGCCGGCCCCGGACCGGTGCCGGGGCGGCGGGGGCCGAGGCCTGGACCGCCGGGGGGTGCGTGAGCGCCGCTTGCGTCATTGCCTCGCCGATTCGCCTGTCTCCTGTGCCGGCCGGGTCTCCTGTACCGACCGGGCCGGGCGGCCAACAGCCACTGACACTATGTGGCGGTGGTCGCGAAGCCAAGCGCGACGGGCGCCGACCAGGTGACCCGGTCGGCGCCCGTCGGCACGCCTGTTCGATCGGCGGTCACGCCGCCGTCCGCAACTCCCCGTCGGCGGTCACGCCGCCGTCCGCAGCCCCCCGTCGGCGGTCACGCCGCCGTCTGCAGCTCCCGGACGACCGTGGTGCGGACCACGGCCGGGGCCGCGTTGTCCTGCTCCGGCGTGAGGTACGGGCGCAGCCGCAGCGCCAGGACGACGACCAGCAGCGTGGAGCCCGCCATGGCCGCGAGGTAGAGCGGCCAGGTGCCGGAGCCGACCAGCAGCACGCCGACGGCCGGGCCGACCGCGATGGCGATCTGCTTCACCAGGGCGTACCCGGAGTTGTAGGTGCCGAGCAGCCGGGCCGGGGCGAGGTCGGCGACGATCGGGCCCATGGTGGGCGCGAGCAGCGACTCGCCGACGCCGAACAGGGCGTAGATCGAGACGATCGCGACCGTGGCGGCCATGGTCTCGGTCCGGATCAGGCCGGCCACCAGGGCCATCGCCCAGGCGCCGAGCCAGACCACGCCGGCCGCGGCCATCGCGGTGGTGCGGCGGCGGCGCGCGGTGATCCGCACCATGAACATCTGCAGGACGACGATGGTCAGCGCGTTGGCGCCGATCGCGAAGCCCAGGGTGGAGGGCGGCGTGCCGACGGTGTCGGTGGCGAAGGCCGCGACGCCGGACTCGAACTGGCCGTAGCAGGTGAAGAAGATCAGCCCGGCGAGCGCGCAGAGCCGCAGCATCGCCTTGTCGGCGACCAGCGCGCGCAGGCCGGTCGGGCCGTCGCTCTTCTCCTGGAGGGGGATCAGCGGGTTGGCCGGCATCCGGGCGGTGCCGGTGACCAGGGCCAGGCCGAGGAAGGTCGCCGCCTCGATGGTGAACAGCCGGGTGAGGCTGGCCGGGTCGGCGACGTTCACGATCTGGCCGCCGACCAGGGCGCCGATGCCCATGCCCAGGTTGACCAGGGTGAACTGGAGCGCGAAGGCGTGCGAGCGGGTCGCGGCCGTCGAGCAGCGGACGATCATCGTGGCGAGCGCCGGCTGGCAGGTGGTGACACCCGCGCCGAACAGGAAGGAGGAGACCAGCAGGGCCGGGGTGCCGGTGGCGTGGCCGAAGGCGAACGCGCCGGTGGCGGCGAGCGCCGTGCCGGCCAGCAGGACCGGGCGGGGCCCGTACCTGTCGATGCCGCGGCCGGTGAACGGGAGGACGGCGAGCGCCGCCAGCGCGAAGACGGTGAACACCATCCCGGCCGCCAGCGAACCCAGCCCGCGCACCTGGTCCACGTACACGAACATGTACGGCATCGTGAAGCCGCTGCCGAACGCGCTGAGCGCGTTGCCGATCTGGACGCGGCGCAGCGGGCCGCCCGCCCCGCGTCGCTGCTGCCTCTGCTGCTTCACCGTGCCGGTCACCGTGCACATCCCTTCCTGGATTCAACTGGATACTCTTAAGGTCCAGAAGATTTCAGAGCTAAAGTTTGACGAGATAAAGTCTTAGCACCGGAAGAGTGTTGAGTCAAAGGCTTAAGGGATTCACGCCTCCGTGCGACACTGGTCCGCATGACTACGGACAAGCCCGCGCCGGCCACCGCCAGGGAGCTCGGCATCGCCGAGCAGGTGGCCGTCTACCAGCGGGAATTCCCCACCGTGGACCCCCAGGTGGAGACCATCGTGCAGACCCTGTCCCGGGTCGCCCGACGGATGGGCGTGGCCTACGACCGGCAGCTGACTGTGCTGGGAATCACGGCCGCCGAGTGGGAGGTGCTCAAGGCACTGGTGGTCTCCGGCAGCCCGTACCAGCTCGGACCGGGCGAGCTGGCCAAGCGGCTCGGGCTCACCCCGGCCGCGATGACGCACCGGATCGACCGGATGGTGGCCGAGGACCTGGTCACCCGGGAGCGCGACGAGACCAACCGGGTCCGGGTGATCATCGAGCTCACCGACAACGGCCGCGACAAGTGGCTGGAGTCGATGCGGATGGCGGCGGTGTTCGAGGAGGAGCTGCTCCAGGACGTCACGGGCGAGGAGCGGGCCGTGCTGTCCGCGATGCTGGCGCGGATGCTGCGGCGGATCGAGGAGAGCCGGCCGGACGCGCTCGGGCGCACCGCCGACCCGGCCTGAGTCGCGCGCCCGGGTCGCACCCCGAAACGCGCTCCCGGCCCTGCCCTGCGGCGCGCCCCCGAAACGCAACGAGTCCGGCCCGCCGGGGGTGCTC
>NZ_JBHWIR010000032.1:43365-51718 GCF_042731835.1 Kitasatospora sp. NPDC059817
GTATCCCCCCCCCCCCGGGGGGGGGCGGGGGGGGGGCCCCCCCGGGGGGCCCCGGACTGCTTGGTTCAGGTGCCGCGAGGGTCCGTCAGGCCCTCAGCTCATGCCGCCCGAAGGGTCAGCAGGCGCCGTTGTCGGTCCAGACGCCCCACTGGCCACCCTGGCTCGGGTCGTCGCCCTTGGTCCACCACTTGTTGGTGTAGTAGTGGCCCTTCCACGAGACCTTGGTGCCGCCGGCCGCGTAGGTGGTGTTGGCGTCCCAGCTCGGGGCGGCCGGGCAGCCGGCCGGCGAGGTCGGGGTGCCGGTGGGGGTACCGGTCGGGGTACCCGTGGGGGTGCCGGTCGGCGTGCCCGTGGGCGTGCCGGTCGGGGTCTGGGTCGGGGTCGCCGTGCTGCTCGGGGTGCCGGTCGGCGGGGCCGGGCAACCGGCGGCGGAGCCGTTGGTGGCGTTCACCATCGTGTCGAACAGGCCGGTCTTGGTGCCCAGGTCGTACAGCGAGAAGGCGAAGGAACCGCCGAGGCCGTTGCAGTGCGCGTAGTCGAGCTTGGCCTGGATCGACCGGGTGTCCTCACCGCTCCAGAAGGTGTTGCCATCGTAGAAGTACGTGGCCTTGGCGTCGTCGTCCCAGAAGGTCTTGGACGGGTTGTCGACGAAGCCCGCGAGCTCCTTGTACATCTGGATGCCGGGGACGTTGCCGGACATCGCCGCGCCGGTCGCCGGGCTGGCGGCGGGCTGGAACAGGCCGTTCTTGCCGTTGTTCTGGACGCCGGTCCAGCCGCGGTAGTAGAACGGCACACCCATGTTGATCTTGTTCGCGGGGAAGCCGCCGGGGATCCCGTAGTCCGCGTCGCCGACCGTCCACGCCTTGATGGCGTTGTCGATCGAGTACTTGCCGTGGCCCGGCTTGACCGGGGTCGACGGGTCGTTCGGGCCCGCGTAGAGCGCGGCCTGGTGGTTGGTCGGCCCCTGGGCGTCCCAGCCGCCGTGCATGTCGTAGGTCATGACGTCGAGGAAGGTGAGGTACTGACCGATCTTGTCGGTCTCGACGTTCATGATCTTGTCCTGGCCGGCGCCGACCGCCGCCGACAGGGCGTAGGTCTTGTTGTCGGCCTTGCCCTGGGCGTCCAGCTGGGTGCGGAACTCCTTCAGCAGCGCCGTGAAGTTCTGCTTGTCGGCCGGGCTGGAGATGTTGCCGGTGTGGCCGCCGCCGCCCGGGTACTCCCAGTCGATGTCGATGCCGTCGAAGACACCGGCGCCGGTGCCCGGGCCGCCGTAGCCGGCGTCGCTCGGGAGGTTGCCCTTGATGAACATGTCGAGGCAGGAGGAGACCAGGTGCTTGCGCGAGGCGTCCGTGGCGGCCGCCGGCGAGAAGTACTTGGAGTAGGTCCAACCACCCAGCGAGAGCAGGATCTTGAGGTTGGGGTTCTTCGCCTTCAGCTTCTTCAGCTGGTTGAAGTTGCCCGCGATCGGCTGGTTCCAGACGTCGCCGACGCCGTCGACCGAGATGTCCGCGCCGAAGCTCTTCTGGTAGTCGGCGAACGCGTCGGCCGCGCCGTCACCCGCGTTGGGGTTGTTGTCGTTCGTGTCGGCGGCCTTGGTCGCCTCGAAACAGCCCAGGTCGGTCGGGTGGATGTTCCCGAAGTCGTAGATCAGGTAGTCGAGCTTCCCGGCCACGCCGGTGTCCTGGATCGTCTTCGGGTAGTACGCGTTGGCGTAGACCGACCACTGGTCGTAGTAGGCGACCTTGATGCCGCCGCTGGTGGCGGCCGCGCCGGTGGTGTTGGTGGTCGCGGCGTTGGCCGCGGCGCCGCCGGTCAGCGCGAGGCCCGCGCCGAGCAGCACGGAGGCGGCGGTGCCGGCCGCGACGGCGGCCAGGCTCTTCGGGCGGCGTCGACGGCCGCCCGTCGGAGCCGGGGTCCCGGCCCTTTCAATGCGTGAACGCAGCATGGGTGCGTGACTCCTGGTTGTGGGGGTTTGCGTCGTCCCGTGGGGATGCGCCCGAGGTGGGGTCGGGCGACCGGGACATGACAGCTCAGTGCGGGGAATCGTGCGGGGAATCGAGCGGGATCAGCGGGATCGGGCCTGGACGGACACCGGGATGTGCCGAACCGGCGCCCGCGGCACGAGGCCGTTGACGCCGGTTCAGGGGCTCCCTGCACCTGGGCAATAAAAATGGACTAGACCAACTCCCCCGTCAAGGGGTCCCGTTGGGCCTTGAGCCGCGCTTAAGGTTCGGCCCCCGCCGGACACCCGCGCTGACCTGCGCGCCAGTAGCGGGAGTCAGTAGCGCAGCGCGTTCGCCACCACGGCCTTCAGGCTGCCCGAGAGGTCCCGGTTGCTGCGCGCGGTGGCCTGGGCGCTCCGGCCGGCCGCCACGTCCTGGACCGTCACCGCGGTCGCGTCCTGCACCGAGCCGGAGTCGTCGGTGAAGTCGACCTGGATCACGTACCGGTACGACTGCTGCCCGTGGTTGGTGACGGTCAGCTCCACCTGCGCCCTGCCGTCCGAGCCGGTGCTCACCGCCCCGACGGCCACGTCCCCCTTGGCGTCCAGCCCGCCCTTGATCCCGGCGACCGCCGAGGAGGCCGCCGACACCGCCGCCGAGGCCCGTGCCTCCGCCGAGGCGATCACCGCCCCCGCCCCGCCCGCCACCGAGGCCAGCGCCGAGGCGGCGGACGCGGCGGCCGAGGCGCCCCGCTCGATCGCGGCGGAGGCCGAGGTGGCCACGCTGCTCGCGCTCTTTCCGGAGGAGCAGCCCGCCAGCGCCACCCCGGCGACCATGGTGGCGGCCAACACCCCGGCCACCGCCCGGCGTTGGCGGCGCACCGGCGGCGCGTCCAGGTGCTGCGCGGTGACCCGCGGCCTCGAACCGATCCGGGTGAGCGGCTGGCGGTCCATGCGGTCCAGGCGGTCCATGCGGTCCCTCGTTTCTGCCTCGGCGCCGGGCTGCCCGGCACGCCTCCCCGCCCACCCTCCGAGGGCCGCCCGGGGGCCGCCAGCAGGACTGGTGCCTCCGGGTGACCCGGCCGGGCAAGGCCGGCGCGGGCCGCCCCCGGACAGGACCTGGGGCCGCCGGCGCGTCAGGACAGCCCCGAACCCTCCTGCGCGTCCGCCTCCATCGCGGCCCGCTCCTCGCGCAGCCGCACCACGTGCCGGCGCCGCGCCACCACGCCGTACGCCCCGGCGACGGACCCCGCGAAGGCCGCCAGGCCCATCCACGGCCGGTCGAGGACGTGGCAGGTCAGGTGGTCCAGCGAGTACCGCCCCGGACCGGCCAGGCCGAGCGCCAACCCGGCCGCGCCGAGGAAGGCCGGGTACTCGTAGCCGCCGGAGGTCGCGAAGAAGCCCCCGGGGGCGTGCACCGCCACCGCGCCGGCCATCGTCCCGGCCACCACCGCGCCGGCCGCCCCGGTGGCCAGCCCGGCGACCAGCAACACGCCGCCGCCCGCCTCACCGGCGCCCGCCGCGATGGCGCTCTGCCGGCCGGGGTGGAAGCCCATGTGCTCCATCGCCTGGGCGGTGCCCTCCAGGCCGCCGCCGCCGAACCAGCCGAACAGCTTCTGGGTGCCGTGCGCGATCAGCACCCCGCCGACCGCGCCGCGCAGGGCCAGCAGGCCCAGGTCCTTACGGTTCAGACACATGTCGCATCCTCGCTCCCGGGCAGGTGATCCGACTTCCATGGGAGCCGAGAGCGCGCACCCGTTCGAGCCGGGACGGCCATCCGGGCGAATTCGCCGGCGACCGGGAATGAACCGCCCCCCGACGAGATTCACGCCACGCCCGACCGCGGGGCGTGGCGTGGCGGAGCGGCCGCACCAGCCGCCGCGGTCATGCTTGGCGCATGTTCGTCTTCAATCTGAGCA
Source organism: Kitasatospora sp. NPDC059817 (assembly GCF_042731835.1). NCBI lineage: Bacteria > Bacillati > Actinomycetota > Actinomycetes > Kitasatosporales > Streptomycetaceae > Kitasatospora > Kitasatospora sp. NPDC059817. The sequence continues at coordinate 47,227 of NZ_JBHWIR010000032.1, forward strand.
GCGCCTTCATCACCTTCTTCGCCGTGGTCGGCCCGCCCAAGGTCCTGCTGGCCTTCGCCCGGCTGGCCTCCACCCGGAGCACCCGGGAACTGCGGCGGCTGGCGGCGTGGAGCACGGTCATCTCGGCGGTGATCGGCCTGGTGCTCGGCTTCACCGCGGACGAGGTCACCACGCTCTTCCACATCAGCGACCAGTCGCTGCAGCTCGCCGGTGGGGCGATCTTCTTCATCTACGCGGTCGCGCTGGTCTTCGGCGTCCACCTCGGCGGCGAGAGCGAGGACGGCGACCACCTGCCGAACCCGATGGTGGACGGCATCCGCGAACTGCTGCTGCCGTACATCGCCAGCCCGCTCGCGGTCACCGCCGTGCTGGTCGCCTCGCTCGCCCGCAACGACTGGGGCTGGAAGGCCACCATCGGCGGGGCCTACCTCGCGGTCGTGGTGATCAACTACGTCTGCGTGGCCCTGCTGGCGCCGCTGATGCAGCGCACCCACCGCACCTCGCTGGAGGTGCTCTCCCGGCTGCTCGGGCTGCTGCTCGCGGCGGTCGGCGTGGAGCTGTTCCTGACCGGCCTGGCCGGGCTCGGGGTGCACATGCCCGAAGGGCACTGAGCCAGGCCGCCGCCCGTCAGACCGCCGCCCGCCAGGCCGCCACCCGTCAGACCGCGGCGGCCGCCAGCCGGGCCAGCACCTCGCCGATCCGCTCCCGCACCAGCGGATCGGCGACCAGCCCGTCCGGGCCGACCGCCCCGCGGTCCAGCGGGATGCGGACGCAGGCCCCGTCCACCACGGCCGCGCCGGTGTAGCCGAGGACGGTGCGCAGGGTGGCCTCCGCGCCCTGACCCCGGCCCGGGCCGGCCGCATTGATCCAGCCGGCGGGCTTGTCCGCGATCTCCGTCCCGCCGACCGTCCAGTCCAGCAGGTTCTTGAAGGAGCCGGGCAGCGTCCCGGCGTACTCGGGGGTGCAGACCAGCAGCGCGTCGGCGGCCTCGACGGCGGCGCGCAGGGCGGCCACCGGCCCGGGCAGCGGGTCGGTGTCGTGGTCCGGGTTGAAGTGCGGCAGGCCGGCCAGCCCCGCGTAGTAGGTGGCCCGCAGGCCCGGGGTGGCGGCGGCCACGGCGGCGGCGGTGCGCAGCACGGTCTCGTTGGTGGAACCGGCCCGCAGGCTCCCGGGCAGCAGCAGGATGTGACGCTCGTTCGGCATGCCGAGGAACCTACCGTTCCGGCCCCGGGCCGCTCGGCGGCCGTGACGGCGCCATGGCGCCACGCCGCGCCGCGCCGGGGCGACGGCACTACGGCTTCACGGCTCCACGGCGCTACGCCCCGGCGGGCGCGACCACCGGCCGCCAGGGCACCGGGCTGGAGAGGATCATCGAGCTGGACGGCTGGCCGTAGCCGCCGAGCCGGTCGCACAGGGCCTCGAAATCGGCCATCGTGGGCACCGCGACCAGCAGCGCGCAGCAGGCCCCGCCGGTGACCCGGTGCAGCTGGAGCACCTCCGGCCAGGCGGCCACCTGGGGGTCGCGCAGCACGCAGCGCGGGCCGTAGCACTGGATCTGGACCAGCGCGGTGATCGGCAGTCCGGCCCGGCTGAGGTCCACGTGGGCGTGGTACCCGGTGATCACGCCGTCGGACTCCAGTCGGCGGACCCGTTCGGCCACCGCGGGTGCGGACAGGCTCACCCGGCGGGAGAGTTCGTTGTAGGAGAGCCTGGCGTCGGTCTGCAACTCGGCCAGCAGGCGGCGGTCGACGGCGTCCATGGCGGCTCCCGGAGTGACTGGAATGGGTGGTTTCGCGATCGTAAAGCGAATCGGCCGAACGCCTCGCGAACGACAGCCCGGATCGCGGTTGCGGTGTCCGTCGACCATTCAACCGGGGGGTCGCACCGCCGCACAATGGGCACCCCGGTGGAACCAGGCCGTCCGTCTGGTCGCCGGTCCGGGCGACGGGCCCGGGTGGATCAGGAGGAATCGGGATGGGGCACGACACGGTGGAGACACCCAGCCTGTCGTTCGGTCGGCGCGGGGAGCCGGATCGGGGCACCCCGTACGCCCGCTACGTGTGCCTGGACGAGCTGCACAGCCTGCAGCACCCGCGCAGCAAGGTGCCGGCCGAGCTGTCGTTCATCGTCACCACGCAGGTGATGGAGCTGCTGTTCGACCTGCTGCGGCACGAGTGGACGCTCGCCCAGCGCGCGCTGCGCGAGGACGACCTGCCCGCCGCGCTGGCCGCGCTGCGGCGCGGCACCCACGCGCAGGACGTGCTGGTGGAGTCCTGGGACCTGCTGGCCACCATGACGCCGCAGGAGTTCAACGGCTTCCGCGCGGAGTTCGGCCAGGCCTCCGGCTTCCAGTCCGCGGCCTTCCTGCACCTGGAGTTCCTGCTCGGCAACAAGAACGCCGCACTGCTCGCGATGTACGACGGGATGCCGCGGACGCAGGCCGAGCTGACCGAGGCGCTGCGCTCCCCCGGCCTGTACGACGACGCGCTGGCCCTGCTGGCCCGGCGCGGCCTGCCGCTGCGCCCGGAGCCCTCCGAGCAGCGCTACCGCGCCAGCGACGAGGTCGCCGCGGCCTGGCGCCTGGTCTACACCGACCCGGAGCACGCCGACCTGCAGCCACTCGCCGAGGCGCTGCTGGACGTCGCCGAGCGGGTCACCCGCTGGCGCCAGCGCCACCTGTCCGCGGTCAAGCGGACCATGGGCGGCAAGCCCGGCTCGGGCGGCTCCAGCGGGCTGAGCTGGCTGCGCAGGTCCGCCGAGCAGGACGTCTTCCCGGAGCTGTGGACGATCCGGGACGAGCTGTGAACGAGGGGATGGGCATGGTCACGCGCGAGGAGTGCGCGGCGCTGGACGCCGTCGACCCGCTGGCGGCGTTCCGCAAGGAGTTCGCCCTGCCGGACGGGGTGGTCTACCTGGACGGGAACTCGCTCGGCGCGCTGCCGGTGCGCACCGCGGAGCGGGTGCGGCAGGTGGTCGAGGAGGAGTGGGGCCGGGAGCTGATCCGCAGCTGGAACGACGCCGGCTGGTTCGAGCAGCCCTACCGGCTGGGGCGGCGGATCGCCCCGCTGGTCGGGGCCGGCCCGGAGGAGGTAGTGGTCTGCGACACCACCTCGGTGAACCTGTTCAAGGTGCTCGTCGCCGCGCTGCGGCTGCGCCCCGGGCGGCGCACGGTGCTGGGCGACGGCGAGGCGTTCCCGACCGACCTGTACATCGCCGAGGGCGCCACCGGCCTGGTCGAGGGCGCGCGCAGCGTGCTGGTCCGGCCGGAGGAGCTGGACCGGCACCTGGACGGCGACGTCGCCGCGGTCGTCCTCTCGCACGTGGACTACCGCACCGGCGAGCTGCTGGACCTGCCCGGGATCACCGCCCGGGTGCAGGCCGCGGGCGCGCTGATGATCTGGGACGTCTGCCACTCGGTGGGCGCGCTGCCGGTCGAACTCGGCGCCGCGGGCGCGGACTTCGCGGTCGGCTGCACCTACAAGTACCTGAACGGCGGCCCCGGTTCGCCGGCCTTCCTGTACGCCGCGGAGCGGCACCTGGCGGCCGGCCCGCGGCAGCCGCTGAGCGGCTGGTTCGGGCACGCCCGCCCGTTCGCCTTCGAGCCCGGGTACGACCCCAAGCCGGGCATCGGACGCTTCCTGACCAGTTCGCCGTCACTGCTCGGACAGGCCGCACTGGGCGCGAGCCTGGACGTCTGGGAGCGCGCCGACCCGGCCGCCGTCCGGGCGAAGAGCCTGGCCCTGACCGACCTGTTCATCGGACTGGTCGAGGGCCTGGACGGGATCGAGGTGGTGACCCCGCGCGAGCACACCCGGCGGGGCAGCCAGGTCGCGCTGCGGCACGCCGACGGCTACCCGGTGGTGCAGGCGCTGATCGCGCGCGGCGTGATCGGGGACTTCCGTGCGCCCGACCTCATGCGGTTCGGCTTCACCCCGCTGTACCTCTCGTACACCGACGTCTGGGACGCGGCCCGGGAGCTGGCCGAGGTGCTGGCCGGCGGGGAGTGGCGGGAGGAGCGGTTCTCCCGCCGGGGCGAGGTGACCTGAGGCCCGGCGCCACGGTCCGGGCCCGGCGTCGGCGGACAGTCCGTCACGGGACAGTGACGCAGGTCATGTCCAGGTAAAGTTCGACCCCCATCACCCTTGGGAAGCCTCTCGGTTGACTTACCGTCAGCCATTAAGGGAGGTTTGCGTGAACATCGAACTCGGACCGCTTGAGCCCGAACCCTTCATGCTGGCCCTGGGGTTGACCCTGCTCTTCCTGATCACGTGGACGCTGGGCCACCGCCTCCTCCCCCGCGTCGAGCGGGCCCAGGCCGAGCGGTGGGACGCGACCGAGGGCCGCACCGAACGCGCCGACGCCATCCGCGCCGAAGCCGAGGCCGGCCGGGTGGTCGGCGAACCGGTGCACGCCGTCGCCGCCGGCCGCCGCACGGTGGACCGCTTCTTCCGCTCCCGCTGAGCCGCCGTCGACCCCTCGCCCGCGCTGGGCG
>NZ_JBHWIR010000033.1:0-32570 GCF_042731835.1 Kitasatospora sp. NPDC059817
CGCCACCTCGGAGTCGCCTGTCGCCGGCTCGGAGCCCATGACGTCGGTGCCGTTGGGGGGCTCGGCACCGTCCTCGTGGGCCCCGCCCCCCGCGGCGCCGGCGCCGTCGCCGAAGATCACGCAGGTGGTGCGGTCGGTCCAGTCCAGCGTGTCGGACATCCGCTCGGCGCCGATCACCAGCGCGCGGCGCGCCGCGCCGGCCCGGATCGCGTGGTCGGCGGTGGCCAGGGCGTACGAGAAGCCGGAGCAGACCGTGTTGATGTCGTACGCGGCGGGCGCCCGGACGCCGAGCCGGGCGGCCACGGCGGCGGCGGTGTTGGGGCTGCGCTCGATCGCGGTGCAGGTGGCGACCACGATCAGGTCGATCTCGTCGGCCGTCCGGCCGCTCTTGGCGAGCGCCTTCTGCGCGGCCTCGGTGGCGAGGTCGACCAAGGTCTCGCCCTCGGCGATGTGCCGGGTTCTGACGCCCACCCGGCTACGGATCCACTCGTCGTTGGTGTCGACGAGCGCCTCCAGGTCGTCGTTGGAGAGGACCTTGGGGGGCTGGTAGTGGCCGAGTGCCACAATGCGCGAACCGCTCATAGTGCCATGGAACCGGGTTACCCACTGGTCAGCGGGGCGCGCCCGGCTACAGGATCCGCCCCCGCGATCTGTAGGAGCCCGACAAGGGGCGTTGCGGCGACTGGCCTCCGGGCGCGCCGGGATCGACGCCGATGCGGACGACGGGGCGGGCACCGCCGCCGATGACGGGGCCGGCACCGCCCGGAACACCGTTCGGACGCCACCGGAACGCCGCCGGAACGCCGCAGTCGGGCCGGGGTCAGGCCGGGGTCGGAACGCCGGGGTCAGGCGGACAGCGAGGCGGCGTCGCCCATCACGATCACCGGGTGGGCCGCCGGGTCCAGGGTGCGGATCAGCTCGGCCATCTTGTCCTCGGGGATCGAGACGCAGCCGTGGGTGGGGCCGTCGTGGTCGACGTGGATCCAGATCCCGCCGCCCTTCTTCGCCCCCATCGGGCGGCGCGGGTCCAGCGGGGAGTTTCCGGGCACCCGGTTGTAGTTGATCGCGACCACGTAGTCGAAGGAGCCGGCCAGCTGGTCGCCGAAGAAGCCCGTCCCGGAGACCACGAAGCTCGGGTCCTTGTCGTACGGGAGCTTGCTGCCCGGGTCGGCCTTGCGGCCGCCCGCGTCGGAGAGCGCGAAGACGCCGATCGGGCTGCGCAGGTCGCCCTCGTTGTGGTCGGTGGTCCAGCCGTTGTTGCCGTTGTGGCCCTGCCAGGTCTCGCCGGCCAGCCAGCGGCCCTCGGGGGTGCGGGTCCAGAGGGTGACGGTGTTCTTGTTGCCGTTCTTGTCCTGGCCGGAGGCGAGCACCACCTGGGTGGTCTCGGTGGGTATCTTCGCGACGAAGTCGGCGCCGAGGCCGGGTATCGCGGCGACCGAGCCGTCCGCACGGACCTGGCTGCGGTCGGCGGCCGGGGGCTGGGTCTGCCGGTCGGCGGCGGCCCGGGCGGCGGGAGCCGGCTGGTCGGGCGTGCTGACGCCTTCCGGGCCGGGGCCGTCGGCGGCTGCGGCGACGGGCTTGGCGTCGTCCTGGCCGACGGTGTACCAGCCGGCGGCGGCCGCGACCAGCAGCGCGGTGCCGGCCATCACCGCCTTGCCGTGACGCTTCTTCTTCGCCTTCCGGCGGTGCCCCCGAGCGGCCGCCCGGGCACCCACGGGTGCCGCCACGGGCGGGGGCGTGGGCTGCCGGACGGGCTCCGGCTCGAACGCGTACACCGGTTCGGCGTCGTACACCGACTCGGGGGCGTACACCGGCTCGGCGTCGTACGCCGGCCTGGGGGTGTAGACCGGCCCGGGGGCGACGAGCGGGTCGGGCCCGGCGGCGTACGGCTGGAACGGCTGCTCGTACGCCTCGAAGTACCCGTCAGGGGCCTGCGGGAGCTGCCCGTACTCGCCGTAGTGGTCCTGCCGGACGGGCTGCCGGTACGGCTCACCCGCCCCGTACGGCTGCTGCGGCACCCCGTACACCGGCTCCGCTATCGGCTCGTACGACGGGTACGTGGTGGCGCGATGAGAACCGGACATACCGCCGATCCTGCCAAACGGTGTACCGGTTGGTAAACCCGGGGCGGGTGCGGGGGCGGTGAAGAAACGCCGCCGCCCGGGCCGGGGCCCGGGCGGCGGGGGAGTTCTCCGGTCAGAGGCGCATCGCCTGCGGGGCCTCGCGGCGCCCCAGGTCCGGGCCCTCGTACTCGCGGATGATCTCGTAGCGGGTGTTGCGCTCGACCGGGCGGAAGCCGGCGTCGCGGATCAGGTCGAGCAGGTCGTCACGGCCCAGCTTGTTCGGGGTGCCGAAGTTGTCCGCGTCGTGGGTGATCTTGTACTCGACCACCGAGCCGTCCATGTCGTCCGCGCCGTGGCTGAGCGCCAGCTGGGCGGTGGTGACGCCGTGCATCACCCAGAAGACCTTGACGTGCGGGACGTTGTCGAAGAGCAGCCGGGAGACCGCGAAGGTCTTCAGCGCCTCGGCGCCGGTGGCCATCTCCGTGCGGGCCATCAGCTTGTTGCGCACGACGCCGTCCTTGGAGTCGTGGAAGTCGTGCTGGTAGCGCAGCGGAATGAAGACCTGGAAGCCGCCGGTCTCGTCCTGCAGCTCGCGCAGCCGCAGCACGTGGTCCACCCGGTGGCGGGGCTCCTCGATGTGGCCGTACAGCATGGTGGCCGGCGTCTTGAGGCCCTTGCTGTGGGCGAGGCGGTGGATCCGCGACCAGTCCTCCCAGTGGGTGTCGTGGTCGACGATGTGCTGGCGGACCTCCCAGTCGAAGATCTCCGCGCCGCCGCCGGTCAGCGACTCCAGGCCGGCGTCGATCAGCTCGTCCAGGATCTCGTCGGCGGGCAGGCCGCTGATCTTCTCGAACCAGTGGATCTCGGTGGCGGTGAAGGCCTTCAGCGAGACGTTCGGCAGGGCCGCCTTCAGCTCCCGCAGCGAGCGCGGGTAGTAGCGCCAGGGCAGGGTCGGGTGCAGGCCGTTGACGATGTGCAGCTCGGTGAGGGAGTCGACCTCCATCGCCTTGGCGAGCCGGACGGCCTCCTCGATGCGCATCGTGTAGGCGTCCTTCTCGCCCGGCTTGCGCTGGAACGAGCAGTACGCGCAGGACGCGCTGCACACGTTGGTCATGTTGAGGTGGCGGTTGACGTTGAAGTGGACGACGTCGCCGTTCTTCCGCGTCCGCACGTGGTGGGCCAGACCGCCCAGCCAGGCCAGGTCGTCGCTCTCGTAGAGCGCGATCCCGTCCTCGCGGGTCAGCCGCTCACCCGCGTAGACCTTCGCCTCCAGCTCGCGCTTCAGCCCTGCGTCCATGCGGTGCCCCGCCTCCTCCGACTTCGATTCCTTGCCGGACCCGAGCGTACGTCACTCGTCCGCTCGCCTCCGGGCCGCTCCGACCCGGTGCCGACGCTCCTCGCTCCGGCGCTCCTCCGTCGCTAGTCGCTCGTCACTTTCGGCACCGGCGCGCCCTTCGGCTCGGGACGGTCCGACAGCAGCTCAGCGAGCAGTGCAGGGTCGATGTTGCCACCACTGACCACGGCCGCGACCGTCCGGCCCCCGGTCTCGGCGGCGCGGTGGAAGTAGGCCGCCGGGGCGACCGCGCCGGAGGGCTCGGCGACCAGCCGGCCGCGGCGGGCCAGCAGGGCGACGGTGGCGCGGATCTCGTCCTCGGTGACGGTGACGATGTCGTCCACGTACGCGGTCAGGTGCTCGAAGGGCAGCTCGCCGACCGACGGGGTGCGCAGGCCGTCCGCGATGGTCCGGTAGGTGTCGGCGACCGGCCAGGCCAGCCGGCGGCCGGCCCGGAAGCTGGCCTGCGCGTCGGCGGCCAGCTCCGGTTCCACGCCGATCACCCGGATGCCCGGGCGGGTGAGCTTGAGCGCGGCCGCCGTCCCGGAGATCAGGCCGCCGCCGCTGACCGGCACCAGGACGGTGTCCAGCCCGGCGGGGGCGTCCTCGGCGATCTCCAGGCCGACCGTGCCCTGGCCCGCGATGATGAACGGGTCGTCGTACGGCGGCACCCAGACGTAGCCGTGCCGCTCGGCCAGTTCGGCGGGCAGGGTGTCCCGCTCCTCCGGCGACACCAGGACCACCTCGGCGCCGAACCCCCGGGTGGACTCCACCTTCACCGCCGGCGAGGTGTCCGGCATCACGATCACGGCCTTGATGCCGAGCAGCGCCGCCGCGTACGCCACCGCCTGCGCGTGGTTGCCGCTCGACTGGGCGACCACGCCGCGGGCCCGCTCGGCCTCGGTGAGCGCGGCCAGCCGGTTGTACGCGCCGCGGGTCTTGAAGGCCCCGGTCGGCTGGAGGTTCTCGGGCTTCAGCCAGAGCCGGCGCTCCCCCTCGTCCGCCCACGGGGCGGGAACCAGCGGGGTGCGCACGGCCACCCCCGCGATCCGCTGCCGAGCGGCGCGCAGCTCCTCCAGACCGACCAGTGCCATCCGTCACTCTCCTTCGGGAGGGAGTTCGCTCACCCGGTTCTCCCACTTCGTGGAGAGTACGACGGTGGTGCGGGTGCGGGCCACGCCTTTCGTGCCCGAGATCCGCTTGACCACCGACTCCAGGCCAGCCACGTCGGCCACCCTGACCTTGAGCATGTAGGAGTCGTCACCCGCGATGAACCAGCAGTCCTCGACCTCGTTGAGGTCCTTGAGCCGGTGCGCGACGTCCTCGTGATCGGCGGCGTCGGTCAGCTGAAGGCCGATCAGGGCCGTGACGCCGAAGCCGAGCGAGGCCGGATTGACCGTCGCGCGGTAGCCGGTGATGACACCGGCCTGCTCCAGCCGGTTGATCCGGTCCGTGACGCTCGGGCCGGAGAGCCCGACCAGCCGGCCCAGCTCGGCGTAGGACGCGCGGCCGTTCTCCCGGAGCGCCTGGATGAGCTGTCTGTCCACCGTGTCCATATACCGTCCGCGTCCTTCCGAACCTCACCAGACCCACAGATCATTATCCGGATTCCAAGGCGCCATGCGCGGAACAACCCGGATATCGCAGAGAAGATACTCTCCCGCCCCCGGCCTCCTCACTCCCCCTCAGCCGACACGCTGCCGTTCTCGTCGGACCGGCGGGCCGCCGCCCCCAACTCCCCTTCCCAGCGCAGGTACAGGGAATGCGGGACGCCGACCGCGTCCAGCACCCGGCCGGCCACGAAGTCGACGAGTTCCCGCACGGTCGAGCCGCCGGCGTAGAACCCGGGAGAGGCGGGGAGGACGACGGCGCCCTGCGCGTCGAGCTCCACCAGGTGCTTCAACGTCACCCCGTTGAGTGGCGCCTCGCGCACGCACACGACCAGCGGGCGGCGCTCCTTGAGGGTGACGCTGGCCACCCGCTGCAGCAGGTCCTTGCTCAGGCCGAGCGCGATCCCGGCCACCGCGCCGGTGGTCGCGGGCACCACCAGCATGCCCTTGGCCGGGTACGAGCCGCTGGACGGGCCGGCCGCGAAGTCCCCGGCGGGCCAGTAGCGGACGTCGTCCAGGCCCTCGTCGGAGCCCAGCCAGGCGGCCAGGTCGGCGCGCCAGTGGGCGTCCCGGAAGGAGATGCCGGTCTCGTCGAGGATGGTGAGCCGGGCGGCTCGGCTGACGATCAGGTCCACCGGCTCCCCGGCGGCGAGCAGCGCCCGGATCACCGAGGCGGCGTACGGCGTCCCCGACGCACCAGAGACCCCGACCACCCACGGCTGACGCTTGACTGTTCCCATGTCCCATTTCTATCCGGACTCACCCGGTCGGGCCTCATCCGCGGGCTCCCCTGGAAGGATGGGGGCATGGCAGCGACCCTCGTCGACCTCACCCATCAGGTGACCACCGCGATGCCGGTCTACCCCGGCGATCCGGCCGTCCTGTTGGAGCCCGCGCTCACCACCGCCACCGCCGGGGTGAACGTGCTGGCCCTGCACCTCGGCTCGCAGTCCGGGACGCACGTGGACGCGCCCTACCACGTGGACGTCACCTGGCCGACCCTGGACGGGCTGCCGCTGGAGCGGTTCACCGGCCCCGCGGTGCTCGCCGACCTGCGCGGACTGGAGCCCCGGGCCGCCGTCACCCCCGAGCTGCTCGCGCCCGCCCTGGCGCGCGTCGGCGAGGGGTCCGTCCTGCTGCTCGCCACCGGCTGGGCCCGGCACTGGGGCACCGACGCCTACCTCGCGCACCCCAGCCTGACCGCGGCCGCCGCCGAGGCGATCGTCGCCGCCGGGGTGCGGACCGTCGGGGTGGACGCGCTGAGCGTCGACCCCACCCCCGACCCGGGCCCGGGCGACCCGGCGGTCGCCGCGCTGCTCGCGGACCTCACCGACGAGCACGACCAGCCCGGCGCCGACGAGCCGACCCTCGCCGCGCACCGGGTGCTGCTGGGGGCGCCCGGCGGCGGGGTGATCGCCGAGAACCTGACCGATCTGCGGGCGCTGCTGGACGCCCAGGAGGCCGGGCGGCCGGTCGAGGTGTCGCTGTTCCCGCTGCGGCTGGCGGCGGCGGACGGTGCGCCGGTCCGGGCGGTGGCAAGGCTGGGCTAGGGAGTCGAAGACCCTCCCCGGGGCGTTCCGGCCAGTCGCCGCACGGGACTTGGTCTAGACCATCCCCCGGCGCCGCCGCTACGCTGTCCGCCCATGGCAGAGATCATCGGAGTGATCGAGCGACTCTGGCGCTACCCCGTGAAATCCACCGGCGGCGAGCGGCTCGACTCCGTCGAGGTGGACGAGCGCGGCCTGGCCGGCGACCGCCTCTACGCCGTCCGCGACGCGGACGGCAAGCTCGGCTCGGGCAAGAACACCCGCCGCTTCCGCCGGATGGACGGTCTGCTCCGCCTCTCCGCCCGCCTCGGCCACCGGATCGACGGCCCCGAACTGTTCGACCCGCTCGGCCGCCCGGTCGCCGACCCGGGCGCCTTCCTGCGCGCCTACCTCCAGCGCGAGGACGTCGAACTCGCCCGCGAGGACGCCGTCTCCCACTTCGACCAGCTGCCGGTCAGCGTGCTCACCACCGCCACCCTGGACTGGGTCCGCGAGGCCGCCCCCTTCACGGTGGTCGACGAGCGCCGGTTCCGCCCCAACATCCTGCTGCGGACGCCCCCGGGCACCCCGCCCTTCGTCGAGGACGGCTGGTTCGGCCGGGAGGGGCACGGCGGCACCGGCGCCCGCCTCGCCTTCGTCCGCTCCAGCGAGCGCTGCGCGATGACCGGCGCCCCCCAGCCGGGGCTGCCGCACGCCCCCGAGATCCTCAAGGCGATCGTGCACGCCCACGACGGCCGGCTCGACGCCCTCGCCGAGGTCGCCGCCCCCGGGCGGCTGAGCGTGGGCGACGAGCTCGCGCTGCATTGAACCCGGCGAGCACCTGGAGAGCGGAACCGCAGGTCAGGGCGGTCTCAGAGGTTTTCGAAAAAACTTTTGGATCACCTGCAACCCCGGCGGCCGCCGCACGTCTATGCCAGTGAGAGGCGGGGAAACCCGCCGAACCCGGACCGCGAGAGGCACTGGGGGCGACGCCCTCGAACTTCGGGTCCGACTCCAAGCACACGTACCGGCCGGCGGCTGAAATACCGACGGCAGAACACCCTGGGGGGTATTTCCATGCCTGCTGTCCGCGCCCGTCGCTCCCGCTCCACCGTCCTCACCGCCGCCACCCTCGGCGTGCTGCTGGCCACCGGCGCGGTGCTGTCCTCCCCGGCCGCGTACGCCGCCGAGGCACCGGCGGCCGCCACCGCCCCCGCCGCGCCGGCCGCCGAAGCCACGGCCGACAAGCCGTCGCTGAAGGTCAACGCGCCGACGACGGTCGGCCGCGGCGGGCAGCCGGTCGAGTTCGCCGAGACCATCACGAACCCCGGCACCACCGAGGCCTCGTTCACGCTGAGGATCGGCACGAGCGGCGCGGGCCCCATCGCGACGCACGCCATCAAGGTCGACTACCGCGACGCGGACGGCACCTGGAAGCCCGTCGCCGACACCGTCCCCGGCCTGACCGTCGCCGCCGGTGCCACCAGGACCGTCCAGCTGCGCCTCACCACCGAGCTCGCCGCCTACTGGTCCAACCAGGACTCGACCGTCACGCTCAGCTCCGCCGTCCTCGACGCGACCGGCACCACCGTCCTCGCCGAGAGCACCGACCAGGTCGCGGCCAAGGCCATCACCGTGCAGGTCAAGGACGCGCCGACCACCGCCGTCGCCGGCGGCGCCCCGGTCGAGTTCGACGTCACCGTGAACAACCCCAGCGCCTCGCGCTACACCACCGTCGACAAGGTCGTGGAGGCGGACAAGCACAGCACGCTCCAGGTGCGGAAGGCCGACGGCAGCTGGGAGAACATCACCGGCACCGCCAGCAGCCAGCCGGGCTCCGACCGCGTCACGTACCACCTCACCGACGACAGGACCATCGCCGCCGGCAGCAGCGACACCCGGCACGTCCGCTTCGCGTTCGCCGCCGATGCCCCGCTCGGCACGGCCTACATCCACCCGTGGGCGATGCTCGACCAGGGCGCCGGGGCCATGCAGGCGATCGTCGGCCCCCAGTTCGTCGCGATCGACGTCACCGCCGCCCCGGTCGCTGCCAAGCCGGCGCTGACCGTCCAGGAGCCGGCCCCGATCGGGTACGGCGGCGAGCCCGTCGAGTTCTCCGAGACCGTCACCAACCCGGGCACCGCCGAGGCCCCGTTCACCCTGAAGCTCAACGTGAGCAACGTGCACGCCCGGGTTCACGACGCGTTCGCCATCGAGTACCGCGACGCCGACGGCACCTGGAAGCCGGTCGAGCTGACCTTCAAGCAGAGCGACAGGACCTTCAACTTCAGCGGCAAGGTCACCGGCCTGACCGTCCCCGCCGGCGCCACCAAGACCTTCCAGCTGCGGCTCGCCGCCGTGGGCAACAACGACACGGGCGGCTACAGCCTGCCGACCAAGCTCTACTCCGCCGTCGTCGACCCGGCGGCCGAGGACACCGTGCTCGCCGAGGCCACCAAGGACGTCGCGGTGAAGTCCCTGGTCGTCCAGCTCAAGAACGCGCCGACCACCGCCGTCGCCGGCGGCGCCCCGGTCGAGTTCGACGTCGCCGTCAACAACCCCAGCGCCTCCCGCTACGGCAAGCTCGCCACCATCCTGTGGGCCGACTCGCACAGCGTCCTGGAGATGCAGAAGGCCGATGGCGCCTGGGAGACCGTGCCCGGCACCCCGGGCCCCCAGGCCGGCGGCCCCGTCCGCTACCTCCTCAGCGGCGACGCCCTCGCGGCAGGCGCGACCATCACCAAGCACGTCCGCCTCGCCTACACCGCCGAGGCCAAGGTCGGCCAGACCTCCGTCGACCCGTCCGCCGTCATCAACGAGGGCACCGCCCACGCCGCCAGCGCGAGCCCGCAGGGCAACGCGATCCAGGTCACCGCCGACACTTCCGGCATCGGCACCGGCCCCGTCATCCGGACCAGCTACACCACCGGCACCGCCGACGAGACCGACACCACCAGCACCACTGGCACTACCGGCACCACCGGCACCACCCAGCTGGCGGGCGGCGAGCTCGCCCACACCGGGTCGGACGGTGTCATCAAGACCGCGGCGGGCGCCGCCGCCCTGCTCGTCAGCGGCATCGGCGCGCTCTTCGTCGCGCGCCGCCGCCGCAGCGCCTGACCGCCCCCGTCCGAGCCCCGGCTCCCCGGCTCCCCGGCTTCGCCCGGCGGGCCGGGGCTCGGCGTTTTCCGGGAGAGCTCGGTGCTTTCCGGCAGACACGTCCCAGGAACGGATCAGGCAGTCTCCCGGCCCCGCTACGGCAGGGCGACCGCCCGCAGGTAGGCCTCGGCGAAGAGGTCGATGGACTCCTCCAGCGAAGGCAGTCCGGCGCCGAGCGCCGGTTCGAGGACCGGCCGCAGCAGGATGTGGTTGATCAGCGGGCCGAACAGCAGTTGGACCAGCACCGGGAGCGGCAGCGGACGCAGCCGTCCGGCCTCGATGTACGGCAGCAGCAGCCGGCCGAGGCCGTCGAACAGTCGCGGCAGGTGGGCCGCCATCATCCGGGAGGCGGGGCCGTCCGGTCGGGCGAACAGGTCGGCGAAGACCGCCGGCATGACCCGGGGCTGGCGGTCGAAGGCCGCGGCGAAGGCGCGGTGGAGCGCCCGGACGGTGTCCTCCAGGCGCTCCGGCGGGTTCGCGGCGAGCGCCTCCAGGTCCGGCAGCGGGCCGTACTGGAGGAAGACGGCGGTGAGCAGGCCGTCCCGGCCCTCGAAGACGGTGTGCAGGCTGGGCAGCGAGCACTCGGCGCGGTCCGCCACGGCGTCCAGGGTGACCCCGCCCAGGCCGCGTTCGGCCACCAGCCCGGCCGCCGCCGCGATCGCGCGTTCCCGTACCGGCGGCCGTCCGCCCGGGTCGACGCCCGCCTGCCGGACCGCCTCGTCCAGGGGTGCCCGGCAGCCGCCGAGCCTGCGCAGCAGGGTGCTGCGGGAGATGCCGGCCGTCGCGGCGATCGCCGTCAGCGGGACGTCCGCGACGTCCTGGCCCCGGTCCTTCGCCGCCGTGAGGGCGGCCGCCACCAGATCCTTCATGTGGAGCAGCATACTACTTGACACCTGAGACAGTTCCAGAGACTCTGTAAATGCAAGTTCCACACGGAAGGTGATCAACCGAGCACAGCAAGGGAGAGAGCCATGAGCGTCGTGATCTCCGGGGGCGGACCGGCCGGAATGATGTTGGGCCTGCTGCTGGCCCGGGCGGGTGTCGAGGTGACCGTGCTGGAGAAGCACGGGGACTTCCTGCGGGACTTCCGCGGCGACACCGTCCACGCCTCCACCGTGCGGCTGATGGACGAACTCGGCCTCGGCCGGAAGTTCGCCGCGCTGCCGCAGAGCCGGCTCGGCAACCTGGTGGTGCCGGTGCCCGGCGTCGGCCAAGTCCCGCTGAGCGCCTACGACCGGCTGCCCGCGCCGTACAACTACATCGCGATGATGCCGCAGTGGGACCTGCTCAACTTCCTCGTCGAGGAAGCCCGGCAGGAGCCCACCTTCACCCTGCGGATGAACACCGAGGCCACCGGACTGATCCGGGAGGGCGGCCGGGTGGCCGGCGTGCGCTACCGCACCCGGGACGGCGAGCAGGGCGAGCTCCGCGCCGACCTCACCGTCGGCACCGACGGCCGGCACTCCACCCTGCGCAAGGCGGCCGGGCTGGTGGCCGAGGAGTACCCGGTGCCCTTCGACGTCTGGTGGTTCCGCCTGCCCCGGCACGCGGAGGAGCAGGCCGCGCCGCCCAGCCTCGTCGCCGGCTTCGGTGACGGCGAGCTGGCCCTCAGCATCGCCCGCGACAGCTACTTCCAGATCGCCTACTTCAAGCCGAAGGGCTCCGACCCGCAGCTGCGCGCCGAAGGCGTGGAGCGCTTCCGCGAGCGGATCGCCCGGCTGCTGCCCCAGTACGCCGACCGCGTCGACCAGTTGGCGGGCATGGACGACGTCCACATGCTCGACGCCCGGCTCAACCGGCTGGACCGCTGGTACACCGACGGGCTGCTGCTGATCGGCGACGCCGCCCACGCGATGTCCCCGGCCGGCGGGGTGGGCATCAACCTCGCCATCCAGGACGCCGTCGCGGCCGCCACCCTGCTCGCCGAGCCGCTGCTGCGCGGCCGCCCGACCACCGCCGCGCTCGCCCGGGTGCAACGGCGGCGCCAGATGCCGACGGTGGTCATCCAACGGCTGCAGCGGATCCTGCACGGCGTGATGTTCGTCCCGGCGCTCACCGGCCGGCGGTCCGGCCCGCCGATGGGATTCGCCGCGCTCGTCCGCCACGTCCCGGCGGTCCGGCTGGGCATCTCCCGCCTGATCGCCTTCGGCCCCCGCCCCGAACACGCCCCGGACTTCGCCCGACGGCCCATGGCGTAGCCGCCGGCCGCACGGGTCGGCGACCGGCCGTTCGGGCGGGAGGCTTCCGGGGAAGGACCGAGGGCATGACGATCCCTCACCGCTCGACCGGCACCGGCGACCACCACGTCCTGGTCCTGCACGACTGGTTCGGCACCAGCGCGGGCTGGGGCCCCTTCCTCGACTACCTCGACGGCAGGGCCTTCAGCTACGCGTTCCTCGACTACCGGGGCTACGGAGAACGCAAGGACGTCACCGGCTCCTACACGCTCGCCGAGATCGCCGCCGACGCGCTCGCCCTGGCCGATCAACTCGGCTGGGACCGCTTCTCGCTGATCGGCCACTCGATGGGCGGCAAGGCCGCGCAGCAGGTGCTGGCCGAGGCGCCGCTGCGGGTGCGCAAGCTCGTCGGCCTGGCGCCCGTCCCCGCCGGGGCCTACCCGCTGGACGCCGACGGCGAGGCGCTGTTCTACGGCGCCGCCGAGGACCGCGAGAAGCGGTACGCGATCCTCGACCTGGTCACCGGGCAGCGGGCGGGCCGGGTCTGGCTGGACCGCATGGTCGACCAGTCGCTCCGGCTCTCCACGCCCGAGGCCTTCGGCGGGTACGTGCGGGACTGGGCGACGGCCGACCTGGAACGCCGCATCAACGGGAACCCCGTCCCCGTCAAAGTGATCGTGGGCGCACACGACCTCGCCCTGACCGCCGACGTGATGCGCGGCACCTGGCTCGCCCACTACCCCAACGCCGAACTGGAGGAGCTCGACGGCAGCGGCCACTACCCGATGTACGAGACGCCGGTGGCACTGGCCACCTCGCTGGAGTCCTTCCTGCACAACTGACACCCGCCTTCACCCGACCGGGTGCGCTTCGCGGCGAGGGGCGGGGACCTGTAGCAGGCTCCTCCGCATGACTGACGACCCGTCAGTGCAGTCGCCTCGACCTCGCGGAGATCCCCATGGCCAACGTCCCGAAAGACCTCAAGTGCACCAAGGACCACGAGTGGGTGCGGACCACCGGCAAGGACAAGGCCCGGGTGGGCATCACCGACTTCGCGCAGAAGCAGCTCGGTGACGTCGTCTTCGCCGACATCCCCACCCTGGGGAAGCAGCTCGAATCCGGCGAAGCGTTCGGCACGGTGGAGTCCGTCAAGGCGGTGAGCGAGATCTTCATGCCGCTCACCGGAACGGTCACCGCGGTGAACGAGGGCCTGAACGACGAACCCGAACTGATCAACACGGACCCGTACGGCGACGGCTGGATCATCGAGCTCACCGTCGCCAAGCCTGACGAGCTGAAGCAGTTGCTCACGGCCACCCAGTACGAGGCCTTCATCTCCAGCCGTTCGGAGTAGCCACCCCGGGCCGAGCGCACAGGAAGTCGGACTCGCCGACTTCCTGTGCGCAGCCGGCGCCCGGCCAGGTGGCGGGGGCCCCGGGCGAGGTCAGCGCGCGAAGCACTCGGGGGCGCACGCGAGTTGGCGCGCGCCTGGTAGACGATGGCACATGAACCGGAGACCCGCACACATGGGGCGTCTCATACTTCTCACCTACGTTCAAGGCATGACAGAGAAGCGAGTTGACGAGGCGTCACCTGTACTGGCGGTCGGCGTCCCCGGAGCGGTCGAGCGACACGTCGGGCTGCAGCTCGCCGCCGCCGGGGTGCGCGTGCGGACCCTGACGCAGCAGGCCCTGCTCGACCCGGCATCACTGGAGGCGGCGGTCCAGGAGGCGGGCGCGGTGCTGCTGGGGTGGCCGTTCCCCACGGCGGACGAGGCGGCGGACGCGGTGGGGGTGCTGGCCCGGGAGGTCGGGCGGGTGGTGTTCCTCTCCTCGACGGCCGTCCGGGCCGAGGGCGAGGTGGAGGCGCTGCTCGCCGGGAGCGGGGTCCGGCACACGGTGCTGCGGGCGCACGGGTTCACCGCCGCGCTCCAGTGGGCGCAGGAGATCCGCTCCGGGGGCGCCGTGCAGGGCTACGGCGGCGCGGCCGGACTGAACCCGGTGGATGAGCGGGACATCGCGGCGGTCGCCGTCCGCGCCCTCACCGAGGACGGCCACAACGGCGCGCACTATCTGCTCACCGGCCCGGAGTGCCCCACCCAGGCGGAACAGGTGGACATCATCGGCGAGGCCGCCGGCCGCCCGGTGAAGTGGCAGGAGATCCCCCGCGAGGCAGCCCGCCGCCGCATGTCCGCCACCAGCCGGCCCGGAGCGGCCGTCGACAGCGCACTGGACTTCATCCACGCCCGCATCACCACCCCGAACCCGGCCACCACAACGGTCCAGGACCTCACCGGCCACCCACCCCGCAACTTCCGCACCTGGGCCACGGATCACGCGTCCCTGTTCCGTTAGGGCGTGCCCGGCCGGCGGCCGGGCCGCTCAGATCCCCAGGCCCCGGATGATCAGGTCCAGCAGGGCGAAGACGAACAGCGAGATGCCCACGAAGCCGTTGGTCTGGAAGAACGCCCGGTTCAGCTTGGAGAGGTCGTTCGGCTTGACGATGGTGTGCTCGTAGACGAACGCCCCCGCGACGACGACCAGGCCGACCCAGAACGCCGCACCGGCATGCGTCAGGAGCGCGAACCACCCCAGCAGGAGCGTCGTGACGACGTGGCACACCCGTGCGCCCCAGATGGCCGCCGGGATGCCGAAGCGGGCCGGTACCGACCGCACCTTGCCGTGCCGGTCGGACTCGACGTCCTGGCAGGCGTAGATGAGGTCGAAGCCGCCGATCCACACGCCGACCGCGACGCCCAGTACGAGGGCGTCCCACGACCAGGTGCCGGTCACCGCGAGCCAGGCGCCGACCGGGCCCATCGCCTGGGCGAGGCCCAGGATGGCCTGCGGGAAGTCGGTGAAGCGCTTGCCGTACGGGTAGACCACCATCGGCACGACGGCGACCGGCGCGAGCGCCAGGCAGAGCGGGTTGAGCATCGCCGCCGCGCCGAGGAAGACGATCAGCGCCACGGCCGAGCCGGCGTACGCCGTCTTCAGCGACACCGCGCCCGTGACGAGTTCGCGCGAGGCCGTGCGCGGGTTCCGGGCGTCGATCTCGCGGTCGATGATCCGGTTGGCGGCCATGGCGAAGGTGCGCAGGCCGACCATGCAGACGGTGACGATGAACAGCTCGCCCCAGTGCACCCGCTCGTCGGCGAGGAACATGGCCGTCAGTGCGGCGGTGTAGGCGAAGGGCAAGGCGAAGACCGAGTGCTCGATCATCACCAGGCGCAGGAAGGCCTTCGTGCGCCCCGGGGTTTCGACGGCAGCCGTGCTCACAGCCCGTATTCCTTCCAGCGGCGGGACACCAGGGCGGCCGTGGCCGGGTCCGACTCGACCATCTCGGGCCACCCGCCGTCGCGGGTGTACCCCTCCTCGGGGAGCTTGCGGGTCGCGTCGATGCCGGCCTTGCCGCCCCAGAACTGCTGGTAGGAGGCGTGGTCGAGGTGGTCGACCGGG
The DNA here is from genome assembly GCF_042731835.1 of Kitasatospora sp. NPDC059817. Lineage (NCBI taxonomy): Bacteria > Bacillati > Actinomycetota > Actinomycetes > Kitasatosporales > Streptomycetaceae > Kitasatospora > Kitasatospora sp. NPDC059817. The sequence goes on from NZ_JBHWIR010000033.1 coordinate 15,327, forward strand.
CCCTCGACGACGGTGAGGTCGCGGCTGTAGTCGACGTTGCCGAAGGCCCGCCAGGCGACCTCCTGGTAGTCGTGCACGTCGCAGTCGGAGTCCACCACGATGATCAGCTTGGTCAGCGACATCATGTGGGCGCCCCAGATGGCGTGCATCGTCTTCTGGGCGTGCTTGGGGTACTTCTTGTCGATCGAGACGATCACGCAGTTGTGGAAGCCGCCGGCCTCGGGCAGGTCGTAGTCGACGATGTCCGGGATGATGATCTTCAGCAGCGGCAGGAAGAACCGCTCGGTGAACTTGCCCAGCGGGCCGTCCTCGGTCGGCGGGCGGCCGACCACGATGGACTGGAGGATCGGGCGGCGGCGCATCGTCACGCAGTCGATCTTCAGCGCCGGGAACGGCTCCTGCGGGGTGTAGAAGCCGGTGTGGTCGCCGAACGGGCCCTCGGGGAGCATCTCACCGGGCTCCAGCCAGCCCTCCAGCACCACCTCGGCGTCGGCCGGGACCTGGAGCGGGACGGTCTTGCAGTCGACCATCTTCACCCGCTCCCCGGCGACGAAGCCGGCGAACAGGTACTCGTCGATGTCGCCGGGCAGCGGCGCGGTGGCCGCGTAGGTCACGGCGGGCGGGCAGCCGAAGGCGATCGCGACCGGCAGCCGCTCGCCGCGCTTCGCGGCCACCGCGTAGTGGTTGCGGCTGTCCTTGTGGATCTGCCAGTGCATGCCGATGGTGCGGCGGTCGTGCCGCTGGAGCCGGTAGAGCCCGAGGTTGCGGATGCCGCTGTCCGGGTCCTTGGTGTGGGTGAGGCCCAGGTTGAAGAAGGAGCCGCCGTCCATCGGCCAGGTGAACAGGGCGGGCAGCTCGTCCAGGTTGACGTCGTCGCCGGTGAGCACGACCTCGTGGACCGGCGCGTCACCGGACTTCACGTGCCGGGGCGGCACGTGCGCCATCGAGGCGAGCTTGCCGAAGGCGTCCCGGAAGCCGGTGAAGCCCTGCGGCAGCTCGGGCTTGAGCAGGCCGGCGATCTTCTCCGCGATGTCGTCCGGGCCCTTGAGGCCGAGCGCCTTGGCGAGGCGCCGCTCGGTGCCGAAGACGTTCATCGCGAGCGGCATCGACGAGCCCTTGACGTTCTCGAAGAGCAGCGCGGGGCCCTTGGCCTTCTGGACCCGGTCGACGATCTCGCCGATCTCCAGGTGCGGGTCCACCTCTGCCTTGATGCGCTTGAGGTCGCCCTCACGGTCGAGTGCCCGCAGGAACGAGCGGAGATCGTCGTATGCCATGCCTGTCAGTATCCGCCACCGGATAGCCTGGCTCCGTCAAGGGCCCCGGGAAGGCACCCGCCCCGACCGCCCCGCAGGGAGATCGCCGCCGTGCTGAGAATTCTTCTGACCATCGTCCTTCCGCTCGCGCTCTGGGTGTGGGCGTTCATCGACTGCCTGACCACGTCCGAGGACCAGGTGAAGCACCTGCCCAAGCCGGTGTGGGTGCTCATCGTGCTGCTGTTCCCGCCGGTGGGCCCGATCGCCTGGCTGGTGGCCGGCAAGCAGCGCGGCCTCCTGCGGACCGGGGCTCCCGACGACGCCGACGGTCGTCCGGGGCAGCCGGTCCGGCGCGACGGCCGCCCGCTCGCACCGGACGACGACCCCGAATTCCTCGCTTCGTTGAAGAGGAGCGACAACGATCACGAGGACATGCTGAAGCGGTGGGAGGCCGATTTGCGCCGCCGCGAGCAGGAGCTGCGGGGCGAGGACGAGCCCGAGGACGGCCGAAAGAGCTGATCGGAGCCACTGGGGGGATCCCCCGGACAGCCCACCCGGACGGCACCGGGTGGGCTGTGGTGTTTTTGGCGCTTCCCTACGACTCGGCGCCCTCTAGCACGGATCCGTACCGGTGCCCGACCGGACTTGAGCGGGGCTTGAGCAAGGCGCAAGAGGGCCGCCCTACATTACTGAACGAGGGCCCTGACCTGCGCTTTTCTTCATGTTCAGATCATCGGGCCATCACCTGACCGACAGCCCCCGGTATTCGAACGGACACCCAGTGCTCCGGCTTCGACACCACCGCTTCTGTGCAGGCCTGACATCTAAACGGACCTGACCTTGTACGGAATCGACGCCGAAACCAACGCACGGCCCCTCGTACAGTCATAAGTGAAGAAAGTGATTCGCAGCCGGGGGCACAGCAGACGTTGGCTGTCGGACAGTTCCCTCACCCTTGGAGTGGTTCGAGATGACGGTTGTGCATGAGGCGCCAGTCGACGGCGAGGTCCCCGAGGTCGCGGCCGACGCCCGCGGGCGGGTCGCCGAGCTGCACGAACTGCGCGAGAAGGTGCGGCGCGGCCCCAGCGAGAAGGCCACCGAGGCCCAGCACGCGAAGGGCAAGCTGACCGCCCGCGAGCGCATCGACCTGCTGCTGGACGAGGGCTCCTTCCGCGAGGTCGAGCCGCTGCGCCGGCACCGCGCCCAGGGCTTCGGCCTGGAGGCGAAGAAGCCGCACACCGACGGTGTGATCGTCGGCTGGGGCACCGTGCACGGGCGGACCGTCTTCACCTACGCGCACGACTTCCGGATCTTCGGCGGCGCGCTGGGCGAGGCCCACGCGCAGAAGATCCACAAGATCATGGACATGGCCATCGCGGCCGGCGCCCCGCTGGTCTCGCTCAACGACGGCGCCGGCGCCCGCATCCAGGAGGGCGTCACCGCCCTCGCCGGCTACGGCGGCATCTTCCAGCGCAACACCAAGGCCTCCGGCGTCATCCCGCAGATCTCCGTCATGCTCGGCCCCTGCGCCGGCGGCGCCGCCTACTCCCCCGCGCTGACCGACTTCGTCTTCATGGTCCGCGAGACCTCCCAGATGTTCATCACCGGACCCGACGTGGTCCAGGCCGTCACCGGCGAGAAGATCACCCAGAACGGCCTCGGCGGCGCCGACGTCCACGCCGGCGTCTCCGGCGTCTCCCACTTCGTCTACGACGACGAGCAGTCCTGCATCGAGGAAGTCCGCTACCTCCTCTCCCTGCTCCCCCAGAACAACCGCGAGATGCCGCCCCCCGCCGTCAACGACGACCCCGTCGAGCGCCGCAACGACACCCTCCTCGACCTCGTCCCCGCCGACGGCAACCGCCCCTACGACATGCGCAAGGTCATCGAGGAGATCGTCGACCACGGCGAATACCTCGAAGTCCACGAACGCTGGGCCACCAACGTCCTGTGCGTCCTGGCCCGCATCGACGGCCACGTCACCGGCATCATCGCCAACCAGCCCCAGTCCCTCGCCGGCGTCCTCGACATCAACGCCAGCGAGAAGGCCGCCCGCTTCGTCCAGATGTGCGACGCCTTCAACATCCCCCTCGTCACCATGCTCGACGTCCCCGGCTTCCTGCCCGGCGTCGACCAGGAGCACGACGGCATCATCCGCCACGGCGCCAAGCTCCTCTACGCCTACTGCAACGCCACCGTGCCCCGCATCCAGCTCATCCTGCGCAAGGCCTACGGCGGCGCCTACATCGTCATGGACTCCCGCTCCATCGGCGCCGACCTCTCCTACGCCTGGCCCACCAACGAGATCGCCGTCATGGGCGCCGAAGGCGCCGCCAACGTCATCTTCCGCCGCGACATCAACGCCGCCGAAGACCCCGACGCCATGCGCGCCCAGAAGATCAAGGAATACAAGAACGAACTGATGCACCCGTACTACGCGGCCGAACGCGGCCTCGTCGACGACGTCATCGACCCCGCCGAGACCCGCCAGGTGATCGCCTCCGCCCTGGCCATGCTCCGCACCAAGCACGCCGACCTGCCCAGCCGCAAGCACGGCAACCCGCCGATGTAACGCCCGCGCCCACGCGCGGCCCGCAGCACGCAGTTCCGAGCGACCACCACACACCACAAGCCACCGGGGGAGAAAACCAGACCATGACTGCTTCCGCCGAACCCCTCGTCCGTATCGTCCGCGGCTCGCTCTCCGACGAGGAGCTGGCCGCCCTCACCGCCGTGCTGATGGCCCGGGCGGCCGTCGCGCAGCAGGCCGCCGCGACCGCGCAGGTCGAGCCGATCGCCAACTGGCAGCGCCTGGAGCGCCGCCCGGCCTACTACTCGCCGGTCAGCTGGCAGCAGGCCGCCTGACGGCCCGGAACCTCCCGCGACGGCCGGTCACCCCACCCGGGTGGCCGGCCTTCCGGCCTTCCTGGCGGCCTGGGGCACCGGTCCCGGCCGCCCCGACCACCGGGTGTCCGCTCCGCCCCGGCGCGGCTCGGTAGAATACCTACTGGACGGTATGCGGCCCGCCGCCCCGTCGGCCCCCATAGGATCGGCCGCTGCCGATGGACCAGAACTATCCAGGGAGGCTGCGATGGCCAGGCAGGCCCGCGCGCTGGCGACCCGCCAGACGGTACTCCTCGCGGCGGCCGAGGTGTTCGACGAGCGGGGCTACGCCGCCGCCACGATGTCCGAGATCCTGGACCGGGCCGGTGTCACCAAGGGCGCGCTGTACTTCCACTTCCACTCGAAGGAAGAGCTGGCGCTCGCCGTCATCGAGGGGCAGGGCGCCTGGCTGGGCACCTGGCAGCCGTCCTCGGACAGCCCGGTGCAGACCCTGATCGACCTCGGGTACGCCTTCGCCCACGCCCTCCAGGACGACCCGCTGGTGCGCGGCAGCATCCGGCTGACGATCGAGCACGGCAGCTTCACCCAGCCGCAGATCGCCGCCTACCAGGGCTGGTCCGACGTGGCCCGCGGGCTGCTGGAACGCGCCCGGGACGCCGGGGACCTCCACCCGGGGATCGACCTGGCGGCCGCCGCCGGGGTGATCACCGGGGCCGTCACCGGGATCCAGCTGAGCTCCCAGGTGCTGACCGACCGGCGGGACCTGATCCAGCGGATGTCCGACCTGTGGACGCTGGTGCTGCCCGGCCTGGTCCAGCCGCACGCGCTCGCCCGGCTGAGCGTCGCCGAGCGCGTGCCCTCCTAGGGCGTCTCCCGGGGCGTCTCCCGGACGTTTCCCAGGGCGCTTGCCGGGGCTCCCCGCCCAGGGCCGCTCAGAGCCGGTAGCCGGCGCAGTGCTCCACCGCCACCAGGGCTGGCAGCGCGGCCGCCCAGAGTCGGCCGACGGCCTCCGGACCGGGCCGGTCGGCCTCCTCGGCGGCGAGCAGCACCTGGCCGGCCGCCATCGTCGTCAGCAGTTCGGCGGCGGCCCGGCGGTCCAGCCCGGGGCGCAGCTCGCCGGCCTCGGCGGCGCGGTCCAGCAGCCGGTGGACGACGGCGGTGAGGCTGCGCCAGGCGGCGTCCGTGCCGGGCGGGCCGTCCGGGGTGTCGGCCCGGGGCGGGCCCTGGCGGCCGAGCCGGACGCCGGCCCGGACCATCACGTCCTCGCGCAGCAGCCGGGCGAGTTCATGCGAGAAGTCGATCAGGCCCTGGAGGGCCGGTCCGCCGGAGCGCAGGGCGCGCAGCGCGGCCGAGCCGATCTCGCGCCCGGCGGCGGCGCGCACGCCGTCGGCGAGGGCCTGCTTGGAGACGAAGTGGAAGTAGAGGGCGCCCTTGCTCACCCCGGCCCGGCGGCTGATGTCGACCAGGCTGGCGGCTTCGAAGCCCACGCCGGCGAACGTGTCCGCCGCGGCGAGCAGCACGGCACGCCTGGTCCGCCCCGCGCGTTCCTGCTTGACCACTGGGCCCCTCCGGACTCGGCCGGACGCGTTTCCCCCCGCCCGCCCCGCTGCTGTCAGCGCGCCGCCGTTGGGGGCGACGCCTCGCATGCGGACGGCGCCGACCGAAACCGCATGGTTGGTATCTAATCTAGCTCCTTCGCGGACCCCGCCGTCCAGTGGGGAGCACCCCCGCCCCGGGCCTGCCACCCCCCGGGCGGCCATTACCCCAGTCCAGGGTAGGGGTAGCGTGGTCGCGTCGGGCTGCGCGGCAGGGGCCACCCCAGACGCAGAAGAGAAACCGGGTGGTCTGTATGTTTTATCTCAGGCGACCGTACCGGCCGCTCGACCGTCACCCTGGAGTAGGGCCCGTCATGCCATTGATCGTAGAGCCGGACGCCCACGGTCCGTACGCCCACCCCGGTCCCGGCTACGACTTCCACGAGCGGACCGTCTCCCGCCACCTGGTGCACCGCACCTCGGTGTCCGAGGTGTTCCTCACCGGCTGGCAGGCCACCGGTCCGTACGACTTCCTGCTCGGCGCCCAGTGGCCCCGGCTGCACGCCTTCTACCGCCTGCCCGGGGACCGCTTCCACGACCCGGTGCTGATGGCCGAGACCATCCGGCAGGCCGGGCTGCTGGTCGGCCACGCCGGCTTCGGGGTGCCGCGCGGCCACCACTTCGTCATGGAGGACCTCTCCTACGCGCTCGGCCCGGACGGGCTGCGCGGCCTGGCCGTCACCACCGGGCCGGCCTCGCTGATGCTCGCGGTCGGCTGCGAGGACGTCCGGATGCGGCACGGCCGGCTGGTCTCGCTGCGGGTGCACATCGACATATCCCGGGACGGCCACCCGATCGGCCACGGCTCCGGCCAGTTGCGGGTCGTCTCCCCCGCCTCCTACGCCCGGCTGCGCGGCCCCGAGCGGCGGGCCGCCACCCTGCCCCGGCTGCCCGCGCCCACCGCGCCCGAGCTGGTCGGCCGCGCACAGCCCACGGACGTCGTGCTCAGCCCCACCCTGCGGCCCGACACCTGGCTGCTGCGCACCGACGCCGGGCACCCGGTGCTGTTCGACCACGAGCTGGACCACGTGCCCGGGATGCTGGTGCTGGAGGCCGCCCGGCAGGCCGCCCAGCGGCTGCGCCACCCCGAACCGGTGGTACCGGTCGAGCTGGTGACGTCCTTCGACCGCTACATCGAGCTGGACCGGCCCTGCCTCGTCCAGGCGGTCCACGAGCAGACGCCGGACGGCCGCCGGCTGCCCGTCCGGGTGCTGCTGGTCCAGGACGGGCGGACGGCGGCCGACTGCCGGCTGCTCACCGAACCGATCGACGGGCCCGCCGACGGATCGGCGGACAGGCCGGCGGACAGACGGGGTGACAGACCGGGCGACAGACCGGCCGAGCCGCCGACGGTGCCCGCCCGGCGGGAGGCCTTCGACGACCGCCCCGCCGGCCAGGGCATCGGCAGCCCCCGGCTGCCGCTGGCCAGTTGAACGGCCGCCCCTGAGCACCCCCTGAGCACCCCTTGAGCGCCCCTTGAGCGCCCCTTGAACACCCCCTGAGTACCCCCTTGGCCGCCCGCTAGGCGGCGACCAGTGCCGACGGCCGACCCGCGTGCATCACGCTGAGGTTGGTGGCCAGCCGGACCGGGTCCTGGGCCAGCCAGAGCCGCAGCGCCGCGCCCAGCATCGCGCTGGCCGACTCGATCCGGACCTCGGTGACCTGCGCGATCCGCGCCGCGCCGGGCACCAGCAGGTCGGCCAGCGGGGTCGGCAGCCAGACCGTCAGCGCGCACGGCGCCGGCGCCGTCAGCGCGCCCAGCAGGCGGTAGGCGTCCCCCGGCGAGCTGAGCGTGGGGATGATGTCCAGCAGGCCGTCGGCCACCACCTCGGACACGTCGCTGCGGTGTCCCTGGGCGAGCCGGCGGAGCAACGTGCGCTCGGCGGCGGTGATTCGGACGGTCAGCATGACCTCGTCGCACTCCATTGCGCGATTTCCTCCTCGTTCCTCCCCGTGCCGGCCGGCGGCCGGCACGAACTACCCCTGTCGCACCTCGGCCCGGCTACCTTCTGCGGAGAGCCGGGCCGGTGGGTGACTGTGTGCCCCGGTCAGATCCCCGCGTAGGAGTGCTTGCCGGTGACGAAGATGTTCACGCCGTAGTAGTTGAAGAGCCAGCAGGCGAAGGCCGCCAGCGCCAGGTAGGCCGCCTTGCGGCCCTTCCAGCCGGCCGTCGCGCGGGCGTGCAGGTAGCAGGCGTAGGCGACCCAGGTGATGAACGACCAGGTCTCCTTCGGGTCCCACTCCCAGTACTTGCCCCAGGCCGCCTCGGCCCAGATCGCGCCCGCGATGATGGTGAAGGTCCAGAGCGGGAAGACCAGGGCGTTGATCCGGTAGGACAGCTTGTCGAAGGTGGACGCGGCGGGCAGCCGGCGCCAGACCGACGCCGGGGTGCCCAGCGGGCCGGTGGTCAGGCCGGCCGCGATCCGCTTGTCGAAGGAGTCCTTGCCGAGGTACAGCAGCGTGGCGATGAACGCCGCGTAGAAGGCGCCGCCGCAGAAGATCGCGGTCGAGACGTGGATCGCCAGCCACGGCGAGTGCAGCGCCGGGACGAGCTGCTCGGAGTCGGTGTAGAGCACCGTGGTGGCGATGCCGAGGGTCAGCAGCCCCGCGAGCACGACCGGCAGGCCGAGCCAGCGGACGTTCTTCTTCGAGGCCAGCAGCACCAGGTACGCCGCCGTCATGGCGAAGGCGAAGGCGCAGGAGAACTCGTACATGTTGCCCCACGGCCAGCGGGAGACCGAGAGGCCGCGGGTGACGATGCCGCCGGCGTGCAGCAGGGCACCCAGCACGGTGAGCGAGACCGCGATCCGGCCGGCCAGGTCGGCCCGGGTGCTGTTGCCGGCCGCGCCCGGGCCGTCCTCCTCGTCCGCGCCGCGCCCGCTGGTGACCACCGTCGCGCCCTCGCCCGCCAGGGCGGTGCGGGTGAGCGTGGTGGTGCCGCCGCCGGCCCCCGCCACGGTGACGGTGACCTTCTTCGCGCCCTTGGTCCCGGCGACGGTCTCGGACAGGCTGCCCGACTGCTCCGTCGAGCGGACGGCGACGGCGCCCTTGCTGCCGAAGGTCCACTCGATCATGTGGGCGAACATGGCGAGTGTGTAGACCACCATCGCCGAATAGATCAGCTTGTTGGAGAGGTCGGCCAGCTGTGGGTCGACCCCCGAGGCGAGATGCACCGTCTACTCCTTGGAGTTCTGGTCGGCAGGGACTGCGGGGTCCTCGGGCGCGGGGCCTTCGGCTGTGGGGCCTTCGGGCGTGGGGCCTTCGGGTGCGGCGTCGTCCTCGTCCTCCGACGCCGGGGCGTCGTCCTGGAGGTCCACCGCGAGTTCGGCCAGTTCCTCGGCGATCTTCGCCGACTCACTGCGGGCCAGACCGGCCAGCTCCACCTGGGTGCCGCCGCCCGGCAGGGCGACCGCGCGCACCCAGATCCGGCGGCGCTGCACGAACAGCGAGCCGATCAGGCCGAGGATCGCCAGCACCGCACCGGTCAGGGCGATCGTGTTGCCCGGGCGGTGCGAGACGTTGAAGCTGGCCCACTGCTTGTAGCCCTCGAAGGTGACGCTGCCGTAGCCGTCCGGCAGGTCCCAGGCCTGGCCGGGCTTGAGCCGGGCCTTGGCGGGCTGGCCGTCCTGGGTCAGCTGGGTCAGCTTCCGGTCGTTGAGCTGGTAGATGTTCTGCGGCAGGCCGGAGTCGGTGCCCAGGTCGCCCGCGAAGGCGTTCAGCACCAGCTCGGGGGCGGCGTCGCCGGGGTAGAGCGAGACCGGGCCGGTGCCCTCGAAGCTCAGCGGCGCGGTCGGCAGGAAGAAGCCGGAGAAGCCCATCTGGGTCGGGTTGCCGTCCGGGCCAGCGCCGTAGTCGGAGACCTTCACGACACCGGTCGAGGTCAGGTTGCCGTCCTGCGGCAGGAACGGCACGGCACCCCGGTAGACGACGTCGCCCTTGCCGTTCTTGACGGTGATGACCGGGGCGTAGCCGTGGCCGATCAGGAAGACCTTGCTGCCGCCGATCTCCAGCGGGTGGTTGACCTCGATCGTGCCCTGCTTGAGCTTCGAGGTGTCCTCGCCCGCCGTGTACTCGACGTTCGCGGTGAACTGCCGGGCGGCGCCGATCTGGTCGCCCTTGTCCTGGAACTTGGCGGTGAAGCCGTTCAGCTTCAGGTAGAAGGGGTCGAGGTCCTCGGTGCCGTAGAACCGCGTGCCGTTGAAGTCGTCGAGCTGGGTGATGGTGTTGGAGTAGCCCTCGCCCTCGACCATCAGCTTGCCGCCGGTGCCGGACGCCAGGCTGGCCCAGGCGAAGCCGCCGAGCAGCGCGAACAGCGACATGTGGAAGAGCAGGTTGCCGACCTCGCGCAGGTAGCCCTTCTCGGCGGCCACCGAGCCGCCGGCCAGGTTGGTGCGGAACCGGCGCTTGCGCAGCAGCCGGTGGGCGGCGGCGTTCACCACGTCGGCGTCCGCCTCGGTGCGCCAGGCCGCGTAGACCGGCATCCGGGTCAGGTTGCGCGGCGCGGTCGGCGGCTGGGCCCGCAGCACGCCGACGAACTGCCAGGTGCGCGGGACGATGCAGCCGGCCAGCGAGACGAACAGCAGGATGTAGATCGCGGAGAACCAGACCGAGCTGTAGACGTCGAACAGCTGGAGCTTCTCGTAGATCGGCGCGACCGCGGTGTGGTGCGTCTTCCACGCCTCGACCTTGAGCAGGCCCTGGCCGTTCTGGTACTGCGGGATCAGCGAGCCCGGGATGGCGGCCAGCGACAGCAGGAAGAGCAGGATCAGCGCGACCCGCATCGAGGTCAGCTGGCGCCACATCCAGCGCGCCCAGCCCAGGACCCCTATGCCGGTCGGGCCCTCGGACTCGACCGGCGCGGTGCTGAGCCGCTCGGCGGCCGCGTCGTCCGGCGCCAGGGGCAGCTCGGCCTCGGTCGTGGTCTTGCTCACGGTCAGATTCCGATCGAGAAGTCGGCGGTCCAGGACTGCAGTTCACTCATCATGGAGTCCCAGATCCCGGTGACGAGCAGCAGACCGACCGCGACGAGCATGCCGCCGCCGATCCGCATGACGAGCGGGTAGTGCCGCTTGACCCAGCCGAAGGCACCCAGTGCCCGGCGGAAGGCGAGCGCGGCCACGATGAACGGTACGCCCAGGCCGAGGCAGTAGAAGGTCATCAGCAGGGCGCCGCGCTCCGCGTCGGCCTGGTTCAGGGCCAGGTTCTGGACGGTCGCCAGGGTCGGGCCGATGCAGGGCGTCCAGCCGACGCCGAACACCATGCCGAGCAGCGGGGCGCCCCACAGGCCGACCGCCGGGCGGCGGTGGGAGCGCACCTCGCGCATGCTCAGGCCGGGGACGAGGCCCATGAAGGCGAGGCCCATGACGATGGTCAGCGCGCCGAGCACGATCGAGATGACCCGCTTGTGCGCCTGGAGGGTGTCGCCGAACTGGCCGAACAGCGCCCCGCCCGAGACGAACACCGCGGTGAAGCCGAGGATGAACAGCGTCGCCCCGAGCAGCATCCGGCCGCGCCGGGCACCGCGGGCGTCCGCGAGGTCGGCGGCGGAGAAGCCGGTCACGTACGACAGGTAGCCGGGGACGAGCGGCAGCACGCAGGGCGAGAAGAACGAGACCAGCCCGGCGGCCAGCGCGATCGGCGCGGCCACCAGCAGTGCCCCGCTCTGGAGGGTCCCGGTGTTGTCGGCGAGTTGTAGCGGCAGGCTCACTGCTTCTGCTCCGCGACCACCGGCTGGAGGATCGACTCCAGCGCGTCCTGGGTCGTGCCGCCGACGGCGCGGGCGGCCAGCTTGCCGTCGCGGTCGACGATCAGGGTGGTCGGGAGCGACTGCAGGCTGAGGCTGCCCTTGGGGAACTTGAGCAGCTGGGTGCCGGCCGGGTCGAAGATGCTCGGGTAGGTGACGCCCTGCTCCTGCTCGAAGCGGACGGCGTTGGTCTTGTCGCTGTCCCGGGTGTTGACGCCGAGGAACTGGACGCCCTGGTCCTTGTACTTCTCCGAGACGGCCTGGAGGCTCTTCGCCTCGGCCCGGCACGGCCCGCACCAGGAGCCCCAGACGTTCAGCACCACGACCTTGCCGTGGTAGTCCGAGAGCTTGGTCTGGCCGCCGTCCAGGGTCTCCCCGGAGATGTCGGGGGCGCTCCCACGCTTGCCGGTGTCCACCTTCGACAGGTTGGTCCCCTTGACGGTGACGAAGCCGACCTGGCCTTCGCCGCTGCCCGACGAGCCCGAGGAGGAACAGCCGGTGAGGACGAGCGCAGCGGCGGCGACAGTGGCGGCGGCTGCGGCGACACGGGGACGGGGGCGCGCCATGGCAGACATGTGAAAAGTTTCGCATGGAGTTCCGGGCAGGTTCGCCGGGGTCCTCCCTAGCGCGTCGCACCCCCTCTGACCTGTGACGGAGTCGGGCCGCCAGGCTCTCGCCGGGCGGCCCGATCCCATATTTACGCGGGGTTTACCAACGGCCCCGCGGGCTCACGCGCCGAAGCTCTTGCCCACCGGCTTGTCCTTGCCGCCCTTGCCGATCAGGTGCGCGGGCAGCAGGTCGCGGGCCGGCTCGCGGTAGCCGACCGAGACGATCTTGTCGCCCTCGAAGGTGAAGCTGGTCAGCGAGGCCAGCGAGCACTGCCGGCGGCGCGGGTCGTGCCAGAGCCGGCGGCGCTCGACGAAGGAGCGGACGATCCAGATCGGCAGCTGGTGGCTGACGCAGACCGCCTCGTGCCCGCGCGCGGCGTCCCGGGCGGCGCCGAGCGCGCCCATCATCCGCACCACCTGGTCGAGGTAGGGCTCGCCCCAGGAGGGCTTGAACGGGTTGGTGAGGTACTTCCAGTAGCCCGGGTTCCGCAGCGAGCCGTCGCCGACGCCGAAGGTCTTGCCCTCGAAGATGTTGTCCGCCTCGATCAGCCGCTCGTCCGCCGCGACGTCCAGGCCGTGCGCCTTGGCGATCGGCCCGGCGGTCTCCTGGGCCCGCTCCAGCGGGGACGCCACCACGTGGGTGATGTCCCGGCCGGCCAGGTCCTCGGCGACCCGCTCGGCCATCTCCCGGCCCAGCTCGGACAGCCGGTAGCCCGGCAGGCGCCCGTACAGGATGCCCTCCGGGTTGTGCACCTCACCGTGCCGCATCAGATGGACGACGGTGATCTCTTTGGCGCTCACTTCTCAGTACTCCTGGGGCTCGCAGGGATGGTTCGGGGCCTAGACCGTGGCCGCGGCGGCCGCGCGGGCGGCGGCCGGAAGGGCTGCGGCGATCCGCTCGATCGCCCGCTCGTCGTGGGCCGCCGAGACGAACCAGGACTCGAAGGCGGACGGCGGCAGGTAGACGCCCTCGGCGAGCATCGCGTGGAAGAAGGCGGTGAAACGGTACGCCTCCTGGGTCTTGGCCTCGTCGTAGTTGGTGACGGCGGCCTCGGTGAAGAACACCGAGAACATGTTCCCGGCGGTCTGCAGCCGGTGCGTCACGCCCTCCTTGGTGAGCGCCTGCGACACCAGGCCGGAGATCTCGGCGGCGACCTTGTCCACCGTCGCGTACACCTCGTCGGTGCAGCCGCGCAGTTGGGCCAGGCCGGCCGCGGTGGCAATCGGGTTACCGGACAGGGTGCCCGCCTGGTAGACCGGGCCGGCCGGGGCCAGGTGGGCCATCACGTCGGCGCGCCCGCCGAAGGCCGCGGCCGGGAAGCCGCCGCCCATGACCTTGCCGAAGGTCAGCAGGTCCGGCGCCCAGCCCTCGTTCGCCGCCTCCAGGCCGTACCAGCCGGCCTTGGAGACGCGGAAGCCGGTCATCACCTCGTCCGAGACGAACAGCGCGCCGTTCGTCCGGCAGAGCCGGGCCAGGCCCGCGTTGAAGCCGGGCAGCGGCGGGACGACGCCCATGTTGCCGGGCGAGGCCTCGGTGATCACGCAGGCGATCTCGCCCGGGTGGGCGGCGAAGGCCTGCTCGACGGCGGCCAGGTCGTTGTAGGGCAGCACGATGGTGTCGCCGGCCTGGGCGCCGGTGACGCCCGGGGTGTCCGGCAGGCCGAAGGTGGCCACGCCCGAACCGGCGGCGGCCAGCAGGGCGTCCACGTGGCCGTGGTAGCAGCCGGCGAACTTCACCACCTTCGCGCGCCCGGTGAAGCCGCGGGCCAGCCGGATCGCGGACATGGTGGCCTCGGTGCCAGAGGAGACCAGGCGGACCTGCTCGACCGGGGCGACCCGTCCGACGATCTCCTCGGCCAGCTCGACCTCGCCCTGGCCGGGCGTGCCGAAGGAGGTGCCGCGGATGACCGCCTGCTGGACGGCGTCGATCACCGCGGGGTACGCGTGGCCGAGGATCATCGGGCCCCACGAGCACACCAGGTCGACGTACTCGCGGCCGTCGGCGTCGGTGAGGTAGGGGCCGGTGCCGGACACCATGAAGCGCGGCGTGCCGCCGACCGCGCGGAAGGCGCGCACCGGGGAGTTGACGCCGCCGGGCGTCACGACGGAGGCGCGGTCGAACAGCGACTGGGACTGGGGGGCTTCGTAGGGGTAGCTCACGGGAGACATGGTCTCAAATCGTGTCCTTGAGCTCTGCATGTCGGACCCGATCATCTGGAACGATGATCCGGGCACCGTTGTCTGTACGGTTGTCCGTACAGACGGGGCCGCTGACTGCTCCGGAGCACGGACCAGTCAGACTGTGCACTCAGAGTGCGCAAGTGTTCCGGTTGTGTGCAGGGGTGTGGAGAGGACTGCCGCGTACCGCGAGTGGGTACGGCGGCGCATGACGGGTAAGGAGCACGTCCGGAGGGACGCCGGACGTGCGGGGGTCTGTCGATTCCGGCGAATTCCGGTGAGGATGGTCCGAGTGTCCGAGGCGCAGGACGGCTACGACGAGGCTGCGGGGGGCTCCCGCAGGCCCGCCGAAACCGCACGCGGGGGTAAGGGAGCGGGCACGGGTCGTGGCCGCCGCGGCGGCGAGAGGCGGGGTGAGGGACGCGTGGGGGTGACGTACAAGTACTTCGGCGCACCGGATCGCGCCACCGCTGCCAGAGTCCCCACCGCCCTCGGACCCGGCGGGCTCGGCCTGGACGCCGGCGAACTCGGTTCGCTCGGGCGGCTCGGCGACCTGATGGAGACCAGCGGCTCCCCCAACGGCCACCTCTCCACCAAGATCAAGCCGGAGACCATGAGCGCCATGGTCCTCACCGGCATCCAGGGCGTCCCGCTGCACCAGGTCCCGCCGCTGGAACTCGTCGTGCTGCACCCCGACTACGCCGTCGTCCAACTCCCGCAGAACGTCGTCGAACCGCTCCGCAAGGCCGACGAGACCGAACTCGGCGCCGCCGCCTTCATCTGGTCCACCGTCCCCGACCGGCGCGGACCGCGCGACGCCTTCGTGATCTACAGCATGCTGCACGAGTGGCAGGACTTCGCCAACCGCCTGCACGAGGCCGGGCACCAGCTGTACTGCCTGGTCTGGCCGTAGGACTTCCCGGGGCGAAGGGATGTGACTCCGCCTCAGTTCGTCCGGGCGCGGCGCGCCCGCCGTACCGCCCGTTCGCTCTCCACCGGCTCCGCCAGGGGCCCGTCCACCAGGCGCGTCAGCGCCGACACGAACACGTCCCGCTCCGGGCCGGGCAGTGACTCCAGCACTTCCCGGTGCACCCGGTCGGCGATCGCGGTGCCCCGCTCGACGGCGCGTTCGCCCGCCTCGGTGACGGAGATGATCCTGGCCCGGCGGTCGGTCGCGGACGGGCGGCGCTCGGCCAGGCCCGCCTTCTCCAGCTCGTCCACGGTGACCACCATGGTGGTCTTGTCCAGGTCCGACAGCTCGGCCAGCTGGATCTGGGTGCGCTCGGTCTCCTGCGCGTGGAACAGCACGGAGTACGCGCGGGGGGTGATCCCGAGCTCGGTGAAGGCGGCCGCCATCCGGGTCGCCAGCACGTGGCTCGCGTGGTCCAGCAGGCCGGAGATGTCACGGATCTGGCGCACGGGCGGGGTCGTCGTCATACGTCCGAGATTAGCAACGGCCCGTCCGCTGCCGGATGATCCCGTTGGCAACCAACCCCGGGTCTACGGGATGCCCAACTCGAACAGCGCATACCCCGCGTACCAGCCCGCCGCCACCACGGGCATCGCGAGCAGGCCGACCAGCGAGGACGTCCGCACCCGGCGCAGCGCCACCGCCAGGCCGATGAACAGCGGGAAGGCCGGCAGCAGGTAGCGCGAGATGTTGCCGAAGATCTGGTTGCTGCTCAGCGCGGTGGCGATGGTGAGCACCGTGTAGACCACCAGCACCAGCGGCGGCCGGGTGCGCCACAGCAGCACCAGCAGTCCGGGCAGGGCCATCAGCAGGGCGATCGCGATCAGGTCCGGGACGGGGTTGGACTGCCAGAAGTTCCAGTGCCCGGTGATCACGTCCATGATCGTGCGGACCGTGGAGGCGCCGCCGTCGAAGTAGCGGTTCCAGGCGCCCCGCTGGAGCTTGAAGTAGCCGCCCCAGTCGCCCATCCGGTAGCCGACCCAGACGACGTACCCGATCAGGCCCCACGGGGTGATCAGCATCGCGGTCAGCGGCCGGGCCACCCCGTCGGTGCGCCGGATCAGCGCCACCAGCGCGGCGATCGACACCGCGGCGATCAGCGCGGCGGCGGTCGGCCGGTTGAGGCCCGCCACCAGCGCCAGCACACCGGCCGTCAGCCAGTGGCGGGTCATCACGCAGTAGCAGGCCCAGGCGGACAGCGCGACGAACAGCGAGTCCGAGTAGACCGCCCACTCCACCCCCGAACCCGGGAACAGGCCCCAGATCACCGCGGCGATCACGCCCGCCCGGAAGCCGCCGAGCCGCTCCGCGATCGCGAAGATCCCCGCCGCCGCGACGAGCGAGGCGATCACCGAGACGGCGATCCCGGAGCCGTACGGGCCGAGCCCGGTGACCGCGCCGACCAGCCGCATCAGCCACGGGTAGAGCGGGAAGAAGGCGGCCGAGTTCTCGTAGTAGGAGGCCAGCGGCCAGCCGTGCATCGGGAGCAGCTGCGGGTCGTAGCCGTTCTCGGCGATCCGCTGGTACCAGACGCCGTCCCAGGTGCCCAGCACGTCCCACGGCTGGGCGCCGCCGCCGCGGCCCGGGTTCTTCTTGAGGTAGTCCCCGGTGTGCGACAGCAGCAGCATGAAGACCGTGAGGCCGATGGCCTTGACCACCGCGTACGCCCCGAGCGCGGGCGCGAAGCGGTCCACCAGGGCGCCGAACCGCCCGGGCCACCGGGCCGCCCGCTCCTCGGAGCGCTCCGCGGGCCGCTCCGTCTCCGGCGCCGCGGGCGCGCCGGGCTCGGTGCTGGACGACTCGGTGCTCGATGCCGTGCTCATCTGCTCTGGGTACTCCCCGCCACGCTGGTGGTCCGCGCGGCTACGGCGCAGCGATTTCAGGTGAGCCTACGGCACACCCCCACCTGCCCCGCGAACGCCCGCCCGCCCCGAAAACCCCGTGGCGGGGGGGGGCCCCCCGCCCCGGGGGGGGGGGCGCCCGCGGCGCGCGGGGGGGCAGGGTGGCGTTGCGTGAGGAGTGGGTGTGTGCGGCGGCGGAATCGGGGCGGCGG
>NZ_JBHWIR010000033.1:32580-35805 GCF_042731835.1 Kitasatospora sp. NPDC059817
CGGTGGGGGCGGCGCCGCGGAGGGGCCGGGGATCAGCCGTGGAGGTAGACGATGCCGAGTTTGGTGAGCTGCCAGAGCTGGCCGGCGGCGCCGGTGTCGGTGGCGAGTTCGACGGCGGGGTTGCCCTTGGCGTCGAGGGTGGTGCCGGGGGCGATCACCTTGGTCGGGTCCTGGGAGTCGGCGATCTTGTAGCGGCCGCCGCCGGCCGGCTTGAGGACCCAGTGCTGGTTGCCGCCGCCGTTGCAGCGCCACTGCTGGATGCGGGTGCCGGCGGCGGTGGAGGCGGCGTTGGCGTCCAGGCACATGTCCCGGTTGCCGCTGAAGTCGAGCTCGTAGCTGCCGCCGGCCTTGGCCTCCAGGACGAAGGACTGGTTGAGCCCGCCGGTGGCCGGATAGGTGATGGCGGCCCGGCCGTTGGTGGAGTCGCCGTAGGTGCCGCCGCCGGTGAGGTCGAGCGCGTTGCCGCTGGCCGCGTTGGTGAGCTGGTACCAGGAGCCGTCCTCGGGGACGTCCGCGAACGGCTGCCCGGGGGTGAGCGGCTGGATGGAGGTGGTGTTCTGCTGGTTGAGCGTGCAGTAGGCCTGCGCCAGTTCGGGCTTGGCGAAGAACTGGCCGAGGCAGACGCCCTCGCCGCGGTAGCCGGCCACCCTCAGGTGGTACGACTGGCGGACCATGTTCATGCACAGCCCGGGGATGCCGATCTGCGAGTCGCAGCCGTTGCGGGCCCACTCGGCGAGGTTGATGACGTCCCCGTTGCTGTACTCGTACGGGGAGCTGGTCCACTCCGCGCAGACCTCGTGGCCGAAGGCGACCCGCCGCTGGTCGAGGTAGCGCACGCCGGGCACCTGCTCGGCGGCGCCGCGCAGCGCGTCGCTGAAGGTCGGCACCACCCAGTTGTGGCCCCAGGCGAGGTCCTCGGGGAAGGCCGGGCAGCCGTCGGCGACCTTGCCGAGGTAGTCGTTGCGCCGGATGTCCGGAGTGATCGGATTGAAGTACGACTGGTAGACCAGCTGGTACGAGGAGTCGGCGTAGCCCGCCTTCCGCATGGTCTGCCGGATGTTCTGGAGCGCCGCGACGACCTTGGGCTGGACCCGCTTGGCGCGCTGGACGATCTCGTCGCTGCCGATGGTGTCGCGGCAGCCCTGGTCCTTGGGGATCGGGAAGTACTGCGCGAGGCAGTGCATCATGATCCCGCTGAAGTCGAAGTCGTCGTTGGCGCCGATCGTGACGACGACCATCTTCACGTCGTACTTGCCCGCCGCGTCGGCGAGTTTGACGTCCTGTTTGGGCTCGCCGAAGTCGCCGCTGCCGGAGCCGGTGACCTTGGCGAGTTCGGGGTCGCTGACCAGGTCGCCGGTCTGGGCGCCGGAGCAGGCGAGGTCGATCGGGGTGACGCCGGGGATGTCGGTGACGAAGATCTCCGACTTGGGGTGCCGGTGGCAGTAGTTGGTGGGGCTGTCGGTCTCCGGGAAGTAGCCGTCGTTGGTGTCGGTGCCGGCGCCCTCCCCGGAGATGGCGCTGTCGCCGAGGGCGACGATGGCGGCCGGGCGGGTGGCGCCGGCCGCAGGAGCCGGGTCGGCGAGGGCGGCGGGAGCGCCGGCCAGGCCGAGGGTGGCGACGAGGGCGCCGGTGGCGAGCAGCGCGCCGTACGGGGAGCGGCGCGCCACCGTCCGGGGCCGCCGCGCCGCTGTCAGTCGGGACCTGATCACACGCGACTCCTTGCGGGGGGTGGGGGGCCGCCCGGCCGGGCGCCGAGCGGCGCGGAGCAAGAAAGGTGAGCAGGTCTCATATTCTAGGTACTGACAAGTAACGCAACAAGGCTTGTGACACCGCCGGAACCTGACGCCCCGACACGCCCCCGGACATGCGGAGAGCCGCCGCCCCGCGCCCCAGGAGGGAAGCGCGGAACAGCGGCTCGTACCGGCCGAACCGGGAGCAGGATCAGCCCGCGTTGGCGCAGTGGTTGCCGAACGCCGGGTTGAGCAGGCCGATGACGTCGATGGTGTTGCCGCACAGGTTGACCGGGATGTGAACCGGAACCTGAACCTGGTTGCCCGAGATGACACCGGGGGAACCCGCGGCGACACCCTCGGCGCCGGAGCTGGCCATCGCGGTGCCGGCGCCGGCGGCCACGATGCCCACCACGGCCGCGCCGACGGCGGCGGTCTTCTTGATGCTCATACGAGCCTCCTGACTGTTCATACAGAGATGCACGGGGAGTGCGACATCAAGAACGACACCCACCCGGGCCGGTTGCGACAGTGGACGCACTGTCACCCATCCGGCCCAACGGAGACGGCGACCGGCATTCGGGTGATCAGCGGACCGGACCGTTTCCCCTCGCACGGTGCCTCGTTCTCTCTGGCGGAACACGATCCACCCGGCCCCCTTCACACGAATCGAGTACCGCCCATGCGCAAGCTCGCCCACGGCGTCGTCGGCACCGCGGCCGGCGCCGCCCTGCTCGCCGCCGGCGCCGGCGTCGCGTCCGCCCACCACCTGCACGGCGCGTCCGCCGAGGGTGTCGCGGCCGGCTCGGCCGGCGCGGTCTCGGGCAACTCGGTGGAGGTGCCCGTGCACATTCCGCTCAACGTGTGCGGCAACTCGATCGACGTGGTGGGCCTCCTGAACCCGGCGTTCGGCAATAACTGCCTCAGCGTCTGACCGGGAATTCCCCTGGTCGCACCTCTGCCCGAACCGCTCCCGGCCGTGCGGGAATTGTTCGCGAGGTGCTGGAACAACGCGGCGGCCGCGTCGACGCCCGAGCCATGGGCGAAACACGCCGGTGTGCGCCGCCGGAGCGACAATCACGGCAATCCCCAGAAACCAGCGGGTGAGTATTCGTGCTCGCCCGGCTCCCGACATTTCCCATCCGTCGGGCAGAAAACGGAGGAAAGACATGCGCAACTTCAAGAAGGCCGCCGTCCTGTCCCTGGCCGCCACCGGTCTGGTCCTCGGTGCCGCCGGCGGTGCGTTCGCCAGCTCCGGCGCCGAGGGTGTGGCCGCCGGCTCCCCCGGTGTGCTCTCCGGCAACCAGCTCCAGATCCCGGTGCACATCCCGATCAACCTGTGCGGCAACTCCATCAACGTCATCGGCCTGCTCAACCCGGCGTTCGGCAACACCTGCGTCAACGCCGGCTGAACCGGCCGTCGCCGCACCGGCGACAGCTGATTCACCGAGTGGGCGGGGGGGGGCGGCGGGGCGGGGCGCGGGGGGGGCGCGCC
>NZ_JBHWIR010000033.1:35815-46267 GCF_042731835.1 Kitasatospora sp. NPDC059817
TAATAGCCGGCGGGTTCGCGGGGGGCCGCCCCCGGGCGCTCGGTTTTTTCCGCGTGGGGCGCCCCCCGGGGGGGGGGGGCGCGGCACGCTCCACCCGTGTGTGATCGAGGAGATCAACCCCCATGCAGAACGTGAAGAAGGCCGCCGTCCTGTCCGCCGCCGCTGCCGGCCTGGTGCTCGGCGCGGCCGGGTCCGCCGCCGCCAGCTCCGGCGCCGAGGGCGTGGCCGCCGGCTCCCCCGGTGTCGTCTCCGGCAACCAGGTCCAGATCCCGGTGCACATCCCGGTCAACCTGTGCGGCAACTCCATCAACATCGTCGGCCTGCTGAACCCGGCCTTCGGCAACACCTGCGCCAACGTGGAGCTCCCCCCGCCGCCCGCGGACGACTGCTGATCCCCGATCGGCACCCGTTCCGGCCGTACTGCCCCCCGACCAGCCGGCCGGGGGGCAGTTCGGCATCCCCGGGCGGCCGGTGGCCGTCCGGCCCCCGATCCACCGAAGGGTGATCCGCATGGTTTCGAAGAAGAGCGGGGCCTGCCTGGTCGTCGCCGTCGGCGCCACGATGCTGCTCGGCGCGGGTTCGGCGCAGGCCGCCACCACGACCGGTTCGGCCCCCGCGTCGGGCCCGGCCAAGCTGGCGAAGACCGACGTCGGTCAGGCGCTGAACGGGACGACCTCCGGCCTCGGCTACGGGCTCGCGCCGGTCAAGGACCTGCGCCTGGACCCGTGGGCGAACTCCTCGGCCGACGTGCTCAACAACGGCGCGACCGTCAAGCCCGACCAGGGCCTGGCCCCGGTCGGCACCGGCGGGCTGACCGGCCCGCTGAGCGCGGGCGGCGGCATCCGGGACCTCCCGCTGGTCGGCGGGCTGACCGGCGTGCTGCCGGGCTGAGCCGCCCGGCGCAGACGGGAGCCCGGCACCCCGGTCGCGTCCGGGGTGCCGGGCTCCACCGTGCCCGGAGCCGCTGGGCTCAGAGCTGGGTCAGGTCGGTCAGGCCGGTCTGCTGCACCACGCCGGTGGTGGTCGCGGTGGTGGTCGCGGCCAGGTCGCCCACCTTGTCGGTGACCGAGATCGGGTGGTCGTCGTCGCCGAGGCTGGCGGTGGCCCCGGGGACGGCCTGCACGGTGCCGGTGACCAGTCGCGGGTCCACCTCGCCCACCTTGAGCCGGCCGTCGGCCAGCTGGCCGGTGCCGTCCTGGACGAGGGCGAGCGGCTTGCCGACGGCGAGGCCGGGGGTGTCGGCGTGCAGTGGCGCGGCCGGGGCCTCCAGCAGCACCTGGCCGAGGTCGGCGCCCTGGTCGACCAGGGGGAGCGGCAGCTGGGCCTTGGCGCTCGGGCCGACCTTCCCGGTCTGCAGCTCGGGGACCAGCCGGTCCGGGATGAGCTCGGTGCTGGTGGTGCGGCCGGGCGCCGGCGGCAGGAGCAGCGAGGTCGGGATGCCGGCCGTGACGCGGCTGCCGAGCGGGGTGAGCGGCACGTCCGCCGGGACCTGCTGGGTGGCCAGCTTGTCCTCCAGGGCACCGACCTGGTCGGGGCTGGCCTGGGCGGCACTGGCCGCTCCCTGGGAGGCGAGCATGCCCGCACCGACCGCCAACAGCATCGCGCCGGCCCGCTTGGAGAACTTCATGCTTTTCACCGTTCTGCCTGTCCGTACTGGAGATCCCTGAAGGGAGGGGCTGCGGGGCGCAGCCGGAAAGCAATCTGCCTCAACGAGTGACCGTTGGTACGGATTGCGGCGGTTAACCGGTTCGGCCTAATAATCCGACCGGAAACCACCCTACGACGCGCCTCCCGGACTCTTTTCAAAAATCCCCGTAACCTTCCGTGCCGTCATTCTTTGATCTGGACGTCAGTGACTGCAGACCGGGTCTGAGCGTTCTACGCGTTGTACGCACGGAAACCAAGAGCATTTCAGAGAGGGATCTCCCCATGATCCAGAAGTCCTTCGCCGCCGCCGGCCTGGCCGTCGCCGCGCTGGCCGCCGCCGCCGCGCCCGCTTCGGCGATCGGTGACGCGGACGGCGCCGCAGCCTCCATCGAGGGCAACGGCGGCACCAACTTCACCGGCACGGTCGGGAACAACAGCCCGAACTTCCACTTCCTGGACAACGCGAACGTCTGCCTCCCCGAGATCCACAACATCGCGGTGGGTGTGCTCGGCGTGGCCGTCCCGGTCGAGGTCCCGATCGCCAACAGCGGTGGCAAGCAGTACTGCACCCAGGGCCAGGGCACCCAGAGCCACGGCGACGCGGGCGTGTCCCACCTGGTCGGCTGACCGTTCCCCCAGCTGCACTCCCCCTGAACCACCCTTCGAATCGCTCCCCGATTCACCCCTCGAGAGGAAAACCGGAAATGATCAAGAAGTCCCTCGCCGCCGCCGGCCTGGCCGCCGCCGCCATCGCGATGTCCGCCGGCTCGGCCTCCGCCATCGTCGACGCGGACGGCGCCGCCACCTCCGTCCAGGGCAACGGTGGCACCAACCAGACCGGCACCCACGGCAACGGCAGCCCGAACTTCCACACCCTGGACAACGCGAACATCTGCCTGCCGGAGATCCACAACATCGCCGTCGCCGTGGTCGGCGTCGCGGTTCCGGTCGAGGTGCCGATCCTGAACAGCACCCCGAAGCAGATCTGCAACGTCGGCCAGAACACCCAGTCCTCGGGCGACGCGGGCGTTTCGCACCTGATCGGCTGATCAAGGGGCACGGCACGGACGGAGGGCCCGGGGAGGTACGTCTCCCCGGGCCCTCCGGGCGCTACGGGCGCTACGAGCGCCACGGGTGCTCAAGGCGCCACGGGCGAGGTGTCCGGCCGACCGCCGAACAGGTGCGGACCGGCCGGGTGAGCGGGCGTTCGGACCGGCGCGTGGGGCGCCGACCCGAACGGCCGGATGTGATCACGTGTCAGAGGCAGCGCCCGCCGGGGCGCTCCGAAAGAGAGGGCATTTCCATGAAGAGCAAGCTGGCCAAGGCCGCACTGACCGCCACCGCCGCGCTGGCGCTCGCGGGTGCCGCCACCCCGGCGTTCGCGCACGTCGGCTTCGCGGGCGGCGGCGAGTTCGTCGCCTCGGGCGACCAGCCGTTCGCGGCCGGTGCGGGCTTCGGCGTCGGCCACACCAGCGACGTCATCGCCGGCGGCTTCGGCGGCGGCGCCGCCACCTCCACCGACGTGATCGGCGGCGGCGAGGGCTTCGCGCACATCAACGGCTGGAAGTAGGACCCGGAAGGCCGGGCCGCCCCCACGGGGAGCGGCCCGGCCTTCTCGTTGCCCTGCGCCTGCTACTTGAACGCCCTGCCTTGCGGCACCGGCTACTTGAGCATCGCGGCGGCCTCGACCGCCCAGTAGGTGAGGATCTGCTCGGCCCCGGCCCGGCGGATCGAGGTGAGCGTCTCCATGATCATCCGCTCCCGGTCGATCCAGCCGTTCGCCGCGGCCGCCTCGACCATCGCGTACTCGCCGGACACCTGGTACGCGGCGACCGGCACCGGGGAGGCGTCGGCGACCTGGCGCAGGATGTCCAGGTAGGCCATGGCCGGCTTGACCATCACCAGGTCGGCGCCCTCGGCGAGGTCCTGCTCCAGCTCGCGCAGCGCCTCACGGGCGTTGGCCGGGTCCTGCTGGTAGCTCTTGCGGTCGCCCTTGAGCGAGGAGCCGACCGCCTCACGGAACGGGCCGAAGAACGCCGAGGCGTACTTGGCGGTGTAGGCGAGGATGCCCACGTCCTGGTGCCCGGCCTCGTCCAACGCCCGCCGGATCACGCCGATCTGGCCGTCCATCATGCCGGACGGGCCGACCAGGTGGACGCCCGCGTCCGCCTGCACCCGGGCCATCTCGGCGTAGCGCTCCAGGGTGGCGTCGTTGTCCACGCTGCCGTCGGCGGCCAGCACGCCGCAGTGGCCGTGGTCGGTGTACTCGTCCAGGCAGAGGTCGGACATGACCACCAGGGCGTCGCCGACCTCGGCGACCACGTCGCGGATCGCCTGCTGGAGGATGCCGTCCGGGTTGGTGCCCTCGCTGCCGGTGGCATCCTGCACGGCCGGCACGCCGAACAGCATCAGGCCGCCCAGGCCCGCCTCGGCCGCCTCCACCGCGGCCTTGCGCAGGGTGTCCCGGCTGTGCTGGACCACGCCCGGCATGGAGGTGACCGGGACGGGCCCGCTGACGCCCTCGCGGACGAACAGCGGCAGGATCAGCTCCGCCGGGTGCAGCCGGGTCTCGGCGACCAGGCGGCGCATCGCCGGACTCTGGCGCAGCCGGCGCGGGCGTACGTACGGGAATTCAGCGGACACGGCTTCTCTCTCCGAACGGTTGTGCAGTGCCGGGGGCGACGGATCGCCGCCCCCGGTCCCGAGGGTGTCAGCGGGCCTTGCGGCGCGAACCCGGACGGCGCTCGCTGGGCCGGTAGACCGGCTCGCCGGCGGCCGTGGCGGTGTCGCGGCGCTTGGCCCCGAAGTCTGCCAGCGCCTGGGCCAGCGCGGCCGCCGACGGCGCCGGGGCCATCACGTCGACCCGCAGGCCGTGCTCCTCGGCGGTCTTGGCGGTGGCCGGGCCGATGCAGGCGATGACCGTGACGTTGTGCGGCTTGCCCGCGATGCCGACCAGGTTCCGCACGGTCGAGGACGAGGTGAAGAGCACCGCGTCGAAGCCGCCGCCCTTGATCGCCTCACGGGTCTCGGCCGGCGGCGGCGAGGCGCGCACCGTCCGGTACGCCGTCACGTCGTCGACCTCCCAGCCCAGCTCGACCAGGCCGGCCACCAGGGTCTCGGTGGCGATGTCGGCGCGCGGCAGCAGCACCCGGTCGATCGGGTCGAACACCGGGTCGTACGGCGGCCAGTCCTCCAGCAGGCCGGCCGCGGACTGCTCGCCGGAGGGCACCAGGTCCGGCTTCACGCCGAAGTCCACCAGGGCCTGCGCGGTGGTCTCGCCGACCGCCGCGACCTTGATCCCGGCGAACGCGCGGGCGTCCAGGCCGTACTCCTCGAACTTCTCCCGGACCGCCCGGACCGCGTTCACCGAGGTGAAGGCGATCCACTCGTAGCGGCCGGTGACCAGGCCCTTGATGGCCCGCTCCATCTGCTGCGGGGTGCGCGGCGGCTCGACCGCGATGGTCGGCACCTCCTGCGGCACCGCGCCGTACGAGCGCAGCTGCTCGGACAGGCCGGTGGCCTGCTCCTTGGTGCGCGGCACGAGCACGTTCCAGCCGAACAGCGGCTTGGTCTCGAACCACGAGTGCGAGGACCGGTGGGCGACCTGCTCGCCCACCACGGCTATCACCGAGGTCGCCGGGTCCACCGGGGCGGAGACCGGCGAGGGCAGCACCCGGGCGGCCTTCAGGTCGGCGGCGATGCCGGACAGGGTGGAAGTGAAGGTCCGCTGGCGGGTGGTGGTGCCGGAGAGCGTGGCGCTCAGCGCCGACTCCGGCTTGCGGCCGTTGGCGACCAGGGCGCCCGCGGTGGCCGGCAGCTGGCCCAGGGTGGTCCGGACCACCAGGGTGGTCTCCGGCGCGCCCAGGTCCACCGGGCTGCCGGCCAGCAGCGCGGTGCCGTCCACGAAGCGCACGTCGGTGCCGGCCGCGCCGCGCAGCGGGACGCCCGCGTACGCCGGGACGCCGACCGACTGGGCGACGCCCGGGATCACCTCGAAGGGGATGCCGTCGCCGGCGCAGCTGAGCATCTCCTCGGCGGCGCAGCCGTCCAGGCCCGGGTCGCCGTCGACGGTGCGGACCACGTGCTTGCCGGCCCGCACGGCCTCGGCGACCAGCCGGGCCAGGTTGAAGTCCGCGCCCTCGGCGACCGGGGTGTGCACCTGCACACCGGCCGGGCAGTGGGTGCGCACGGCGACCGCGGTCAGCGGGTCGGCGACCAGGATGTCGGCCGAGGACAGCACCTCGACCGCGCGCAGGGTCAGCAGCCCCGGGTCCCCGGGGCCCGCGCCCAGGAAGGTGCACCGTCCGGTGGCGGACTGGCCGCCCGGGAACGGGGTTTCGGTGGCGGCGGTGGGGCTCATCGGGCTCGCTCCCCCATCAGGGTGGCCGCGCCCGCGTCGAGCAGCCGGGCGGCCAGCGCGCGGCCGAGGGCCGTCGCGTGCTGCTCGGCGGTCTCGTCGAGGACGATCGGACCGTTGGCGGACATCTTCAGCAGGGCGGCGCCGTCGGGGTCGCCGACCACGCCCTCCAGCCGCAGTTCGTTCGGTCGGACCCAGGTGGCCAGCGCGGCCACCGGAGCCGAGCAGCCGGCCTCCAGGGTGGCCAGCAGGGCCCGCTCGGCGACCACGGCGACCCTCGTGGGGGCGTGGTCCAGGGCGGCGAGCGCGGCGGTCAGGTCGGTGTCGGCGCTGGTGCACTCGATCGCGAGCGCGCCCTGGCCGGGGGCCGGGACCATCAGCTCCGGGTCGAGGTGCTGGGAGATCTCGGCGCTGCGGCCGAGCCGGTTGAGGCCGGCCGTGGCCAGCACCACCGCGTCCAGCTCGCCGCTGATCACGTAGCCGATCCGGGTGTCCACGTTGCCGCGGATCGCGACGGTCTCCAGCGCGGCGCCGCGGGCGGTGGCCCAGGCGTTCAGCTGGGCCATCCGGCGCGGCGAGCCGGTGCCGATCCGGGCCGGGCGGCCGGCGCCGGCCAGCTTCTCCACCAGCTCGTCCAGGGTCAGGCCCTCGGCGGCGACCAGGGCGTCCCGGGCGTCCTCGCGCTCGGGGACGGCGGCCAGCGCCAGGCCCTCCGGCTCGGCGGTGGGCAGGTCCTTGAGCGAGTGCACGGCGAAGTCGATCCGGCCCTCCAGCAACGCGTCCCGCAGTGCGGAGACGAACACGCCGGTGCCGCCGATCTGCGCCAGCGCCTCCCGGGAGGTGTCGCCGTAGGTGGTGATCTCGACCAGCTCGACGGGGCGCCCGGTGACCCGGGTGACCTCGCGGGCCACCATGCCCGACTGGGCCATGGCGAGCGCGCTGCGCCGGGTGCCGAGCCGCAGGGTCGCGGTGGCGGCCGGAGTCTGCTCCGTGATCGGTTGACCATTCATGAGGTGATCGTCCCGGTGGTACTCGTGGGATGGCTGACGGTTCATCTGGCGCCCCCGCCCGAGGGCTGGGGGCCGCCGACGGGTGTGCCCGACACGGCGTGCACGGCCGCCGGGTCGAGGTCGAACAGCTCGCGCAGCGCGTCCGCGTAGGAGGCGCCGCCGGGCTCGGCGGCCAGCTGCTTCACCCGGACGGTCGGGGCGTGCAGCAGCTTGTCGACGACGCGGCGGACGGTCTGGGTGATCTCCGCGCGGGAGCGCTCGTCCAGGTCGGGCAGCCGGGAGTCCAGCCGGCCCAGCTCGGCGGAGACCACGCCGGAAGCCATCGCCCGCAGCGCGACCACGGTCGGCGCGATCCGGGCGGCCCGCTGGGCGGCGCCGAAGGCGGCCACCTCGTCGGCGACGATCCGGCCGACCTGGTCCACGTCACCGGCGCCGGGGGTGGCGGCGTGCGCGTGGGAGAGGCTCTCCAGGTCCACCAGCAGGGCGCCGGGCAGCTCGTGCACGGCGTGGTCGACGTCGCGCGGCATGGCCAGGTCGAGCAGGGCGAGCGGCTGGTCGGCGGTGCGGGCGGCGACCGCGGCGGCCACGTCCCCGGCCTTGACCACCACACCGGCCGCGCCGGTGCAGGAGATCACCAGGTCGACGTCGGCCAGCGCCTCCGGCACCTTGGCCAGGTCCAGGGTGCGGGCCACGCCGGAGCCGAGGATCTCGACCAGGCGCTCGGCGCGGGCCGGCGTCCGGTTGGCGATCAGCACGTCGGTGACGCCGGAGCGGACCAGGGTGGCGGCGGCCAGCGAGCTCATCGAGCCCGCGCCGACCACCAGCGCCCGCTTGCCGGCGATCCCGCCCGCGCCCGCCGCGACCTGCTCCAGGCCGAAGGTCACCAGCGACTGGCCGGCCTTGTCGATGCCGGTCTCGCTGTGCGCCCGCTTGCCGACCCGCAGCGCCTGCTGGAACAGCTCGTTCAGGCCGCGCCCGGCGGTGTGCTCCTCCTGCGCGGTGGCCAGCGCGTCGCGCAGCTGGCCGAGGATCTGGCCCTCGCCGACCACCATCGAGTCCAGGCCGCAGGCCACCGAGAACAGGTGGTGGACGGCGCGGTCCTCGTAGTGGACGTAGAGGTGGGAGGTCAGCTCCTCCAGGTCCACCCCGCTGTGGTGGGCGAGCAGCAGCGACAGCTCGGCGACGCCGGCGTGGAACTTGTCCACGTCCGCGTACAGCTCGATCCGGTTGCAGGTGTTGAGCAGCGCGGCCTCGGCGACGGTCGCGGTGGCGGCCGCGTCGTGCAGCAGCCGGGTCGGCACCTCACCGGTCAGCGCGGCGCGCTCCAGCACGCCGACCGGCGCCGTGCGATGGCTCAGTCCAACGACGAGAAGACTCACGCCCGCCCCCAGGTCCCACGGTTGTCCGTACTCATGCGGCCGCCCCGCACCACTCGGCGGGTGCTCCGCACGAGCTGCGCCCTGCGACTGACTCGCTCGCTCATGCGGGCATCACCGCGGGGAGATCGCCCTCCCCGCCCTTGCCGGACTGGCCCTGCTCGGCCTGGTCCTTGGCCGCGGTCTCGGCGGTGCCGCGGCCCTTGCCGTTGCCCCCCGCCGCGCGGCGCAGCTTGGCGGCCGCCGCCCGGACCGGGCCCGGGGCGCGGTCCAGCACCGACTCGGTGCGGTCCGGCTCCTCGCCGGCCTTGCGCTGCTCGTGGAAGGCCAGGATCTGCAGCTCGATGGAGAGGTCGACCTTGCGCACGTCCACGCCGTCCGGGACGGTCAGCACGGTCGGGGCGAAGTTGAGGATGCTGGTGACGCCGGCCTCCACCAGCCGGTCGCAGACCTGCTGGGCGGCACCGGGCGGGGTGGTGATCACACCGATCGAGACGTGCTGGCTCTCGACGATCGACTCCAGCTCGTCCATGTGCCGCACCGGCAGGCCGGCCGCGCTGCCGCCGACCACGTTCGGGTCGGCGTCCAGCAGGGCGGCCACCCGGAAACCGCGGGAGGCGAAGCCGCCGTAGTTGGCGAGGGCGTGGCCGAGGTTCCCGATGCCGACGATGACGACCGGCCAGTCCTGGGTCAGGCCCAGCTCGCGGGAGATCTGGTAGACGAGGTACTCGACGTCGTAGCCGACGCCGCGGGTGCCGTAGGAGCCAAGGTAGGAGAAGTCCTTGCGCAGCTTCGCCGAGTTCACGCCGGCGGCGGCGGCCAGCTCCTCGGAGGAGACCGTCGGCACCGAACGCTCGGAGAGCGCGGTGAGCGCGCGCAGGTAGAGGGGGAGGCGGGCGACGGTCGCCTCCGGGATGCCCCGGGCACGCGAGGGTCGGCGCGCGGCGCCCTGGTCGGGCGTCTGCGAACTGCTCTGTGGTGATCGGCCGATTGCCACGGTGCTCCTGTGGGTGAAGCTGGGCTTTGGCAGCCAGGCTATGCGTTTGTGAACGTGTGCACAAAGATGGTGTCCGTTTTGTCCCCACACAGTGATGCGCATCACGCCGTCGAACCCATAGCACCGCGCTCGGTCAGGAGGACGGCCGGGGCGGGCACCCCGGGCAGCCACGGGCCGTACGGCGCCTCCCGGCGCACCAGCGGGACGGGCGTGCCGGACGAACGGGAGCGGGCCCGGCCCAGCCGCGGCCAGGGCACCCGGGCCGCCTCGCGCAGCGGGCCCGCCCAGTCGTCCGGCGGGCAGGACGGGACGCCGACGCAGTGCCGCAGCAGCTCGGCGGTCACCCGGGCGTCGCCCAGCGCGGTGTGCGCCGGGTACCAACCCAGGCCCGCCGCCTCCACGCAGGCCGCCAGGCCGTGGCCGCGGGCCTGCGGCAGGTGGGCGCGGGCCAGCCGCATCGTGCACAGCAGCGGCACGGGCGGCAGCGCGACCCCGATCCGGGCGAACTCGCGATCCAGGAATCCGTGGTCGCAGCTGACGTGGTGACCCACCAGCACCCGGCCAGCCAGCAGCTCCAGCAGCCGCGGGGCGATCTCCCGGAAGCGCGGGGCGCCCTCGACATCTGCCTGGTGTATCCGGTGCACATGGGTCGGACCGACCGGGCCCAGCGGGTCGAGCAGGGTGGCGAACTCCGCCTCCGGTCGCAGCCGCTCGTCCAGCAGGACCACCGCGATCTCGACCACCCGGTGCCGCCACGGGCTGCGGCCGGTCGCCTCCACGTCCACCACGGCGAAGCCCCGGGCGCCCGGCGGGGCTTCGGGCGTCCCAGGGGTCGGGCCGGGAAGCATGGCGGCACTCCTCGTGTGCTCAGCCCCCCTTGGGCGCAAACGCGTTCGATCGTAAGCCGACCAACCGGCCCCGGCTCAAGCCGGACCGGGGTGTCTTTGACAACGATTCGGCGAACCGCCCCCCCCCCCGCGGGGGGGGGGGGCCCGGGGGGCCCCGGGCCCGCGCAACCGCGCCCGGTGGGGGCCCGCCGGGTGTCGCGGCCCCCCCCCAAATATG
>NZ_JBHWIR010000033.1:46277-50929 GCF_042731835.1 Kitasatospora sp. NPDC059817
CGCGCCCCGGGAACAGCCGGGCCGGGGTGTTTTTTCACACCGTTGGGGCGACCCCCCCCCCCCGGGGGGGGGGGGCGGCGACGGTGGCGCGCGGGAACGGTCAGCCGCCGAGGGCGGCGCGCAGGCGGCGTTCGTCGACCCGCCAGAAGTCGTGCTGGCGGCCGTCGATCAGGGTCACCGGGATCTGCTCCCAGTAGCGCCGGTACAACTCCTCGTCCTGGGTGATGTCCTTCTCCTCGAAGGTCGCGCCCAGCTCGCCCGCCACCCGGACGATCACCTCCCGGGCGTCGTCGCACAGGTGGCAGCCGGGCTTGCCGACCAGGGTCACGGTGCGGTCGGCCGGCGCGGGCTTCGGGCTCTTGTCACGTCGCAGCAGTGGGCTCACCCGGCCATTGTCCGCCCGCCCGGCGGCCGCCCCAGCGGGGCCCGGGACCGCCCGGTGTTCACCGCGCGGGCACGGCGCCGTCACGGCCGCCGCGCGCCCGGCTGGCTATGCTCGATGACATGGCCGTGCTCCGAAGGCTCACCCAGGCGAAGCGTTCCACCACCGAGCGGAGCGCCTTGGCGGGCGAGGCTGCCGCCGAGGCGGCGGCAGCTGCGCTACAGGCCGAGCCGGAGCCGGCCACCGCCCCCGCGGAGAGCACCGCGCCCACCGAGAGCACCGCTCCGACCGAGAGCTCCACCGAGAGCTCCACCGAGAGCGCCGCGCCCGCCGCGGGCAGGCCCGGCAAGGCACCCAAGGCCCCGGCCGAGAACCACACCCCCGAGCCGGGCGACCCGCGCGCCGCCGCGTTCTTCGACTGCGACAACACCATCCTGCGCGGGGCCGCGATCTTCTACCTCGGGGTCGGCCTCTACCGGCGCGGCTTCCTCACCCGCCGCGACATCGCCCGGTTCGCCTGGCAGCAGGCCTGGTTCCGGCTGAACGGCGCCGAGGACCCGGAGCACATCTCGGACGCCCAGCACACCGCGCTCGGCCTGGTCGCCGGGAAGCGCACCGCCGACCTGGAGGCGATCTGCGAGGAGGTCTTCGAGCAGGTCGTGGCCGACAAGATCTGGCCCGGCACCCGCGCCCTGGTCCAGATGCACCTGGACGCCGGCCAGCGGGTCTGGCTGGTCACCGCCGCCCCGCTGGAGGTGGCCCGGGTGATCGCCCGCCGGCTCGGCATGACCGGCGCCCTGGGCACCGTCGCCGAGGCCGACGGCGGCCTGTACACCGGCCGGCTGGTCGGCGAGCTGCTGCACGGCCCGGCCAAGGCGGCCGCGGTGCACGCGCTGGCCCGGCACGAGCGGCTGGACCTCGACCGCTGCGCCGCGTACAGCGACTCGGCCAACGACATCCCGATGCTCTCGCTGGTCGGCCACCCGTACGTGGTGA
The DNA here is from genome assembly GCF_042731835.1 of Kitasatospora sp. NPDC059817. Classification (NCBI taxonomy): domain Bacteria; kingdom Bacillati; phylum Actinomycetota; class Actinomycetes; order Kitasatosporales; family Streptomycetaceae; genus Kitasatospora; species Kitasatospora sp. NPDC059817. The sequence goes on from NZ_JBHWIR010000033.1 coordinate 47,656, forward strand.
ACCCGGACGGCGCGCTGCGCCGCCACGCCCGGGCCCAGGGCTGGCGGGTGCGGGACTTCCGGACCGGCCGGAAGGCGGCCCGGGTGGGGCTGCCGGCGGCGGCCGCGCTCGGGGTGCTCGCGGGTGCGGCGGCCGCCGGGGTGGCCCTGAACCGCCGCCGCCGCTGCGCCTGACGGGCTCCCGCCACCCCCGGTCGCGCCCCCGCCGCCGGGCTTGTCCGCGCCCTCCCCACGGCCTTCCCGCGCGGGTGGCCGGCCGTCAACCAGGCCTCTGACCTGGCCCCTCGTACGGGCGAACTCCCGTTTCCGGTACGGCTTTCCGGCCCAATGAGCGAACCTGTCAGCCGGTGACCGGTTCTGATCGTTCGCCAGACCGGGAAAGTCGGGGGTTGCCAGGCCTCAAGACTGGGAAACCACCGGCCGGACCGCCGAATTGGTCACCCTGGGCGCCCGAACGGTCACGTTGAGCCGGATGAACGATGGCAGGTCCGGTCAGAGTCAGCCGAATATGCGCGATAAATGGATCCCAAACGACCACTTCGACCACACGGTGTAGCTGTCATTGCACAAAGCGTTATTCTCTCCTGGATGCACGTCACCCACGCGCCCCGCTCGAACGGGCGGCGCGGGAGTGCTCTCCGCGCAGGCGGAGGTGATCCGTCCACAGTTCTGCCTCTGGGAGTCCCGTGTACCCACCCGTCCGGAACGACGCGCCTGCACCCTCCCGCCCGTCGTCCGCGCCCCTGCGCCCCCACACCGGCCTCCGCGGCCGCCCCGTCGCCGACCGGCAGATCTCCACCGGCCTGGACCTGCTGCGCAACCTGCTCCGCAGCCAGCTCGCCGCCTCGCCCCAACTCGTGCCCGCCGGCGCCCCGTTCGGCCACCCGCACGGCTCCGGCCTGGCACTGCGCACCACCGCCGCCGGCTCCACCGGCACCGGCTCGCGCGGCCGCACCGGCAGCACCGGCGTCGGCCGCGGCCGCGCCCGGACCGCGCCGAGCCCCGGCTACGAGACCGAGCACAACCCGATCATGGAGCTGGTCGAGCGGGCCCAGGCCGGCGAGAGCGAGGCCTTCGGCCGGCTCTACGACCACTACGCGGACACCGTCTACCGCTACATCTACTACCGGGTCGGCAGCCGGGCCACCGCCGAGGACCTCACCAGCGAGACGTTCCTGCGCGCGCTGCGCCGGATCGGCACCTTCACCTGGCAGGGCCGGGACTTCGGCGCCTGGCTGGTGACCATCGCCCGCAACCTGGTCGCCGACCACTTCAAGTCCAGCCGCTTCCGGCTGGAGGTGACCACCGGCGAGATGCTCGACTCCAACGAGTGCGAGCGCAGCCCTGAGGAGTCGGTGCTGGAGTCGCTCTCCAACGCCGCCCTGCTGGACGCGGTGCACCGGCTCAACCCGCAGCAGCAGGAGTGCGTGACGCTCCGCTTCCTCCAGGGGCTCTCGGTGGCCGAGACCGCGCGGATCATGGGCAAGAACGAGGGTGCCATCAAGACCCTCCAGTACCGCGCCGTCCGCACCCTGGCCCGGCTGCTGCCGCCGGACGCCCGGTGAGGCCGCGGTGACCGGGGGAGGCATAGCCGGCGGGCGGCCCGACGGGCCGTCACCATCCGTACCCGACCGACACGTCCGGGTGAACGGTCGATCCGATGATCAGCCGTGCGTAACCCACCGCCCACACCACTCGTTGGCCAGCGTGCAAGTCCCCACCAGGCGTACGGTCAAGCCGAATTGCGACCTGTCACCCGATGGAGTGGCTTTGGCCCGCCGAGGCAACCGTCCGGCAGGCCGGGGTGTCGACAACGACGAAGGGAGGTGTGGCCCGTGACGGCAAACGTGCTGGAGCACCGACGGGCGAAGGCCTTCGCCGAGGCGCTGGAGGCCCACCGGGCGGAGCAGCGCGGCGCAGCGGACGCCGAATCGGCCAACACCGCTGCCACCGGCGCCGGTTCGGTCGCGATGGCCCAACTGGTCGGCCTGACCGACGCACTGGGCGCGATGCCCGGACCAGCGCTGGACCCGGAGGTACGGACCGTCCAACGCGCGCAGCTGATGGCCGCGTTCGAGCAGGCCTTCGCCGGCGGACCGGGCGCCACAGTGCCCCGCCAACGCCGGCACCGGGCCATCCGGACGGCGCCGCGCGGCCGCTGGAGCCGCCGGTTCGCGATCGGCGGACTGGTCGCCGGACTGGCCGTCGGCAGCCTCGCCGGCGCCGCCGCCGCCAGCTCCAACGCCCTCCCCGGGGACACGCTGTACGGCATGAAGCGCGGCCTCGAAGGGCTCAGGCTCGACCTGGCGGACACCGACTCCGAGCGCGGCGAACTGCTGCTCGACAACGCCGCCACCAGGCTCGGCGAGGCCAAGACCCTGGTCGGCCACCCCGGCCCGGCCACCGGGCTCAGCCCGGGCACCGTCGAACGGGTCCGCCGCGCGCTGGACGACATGCACGCCGACGCCATCAAGGGCCGCGAGCTGCTCCGCTCGGTCTACCGCAGCAACGGCTCGCTCGGCCCGATGCGCGCCCTGGCCGGCTTCGCCCAGGGCGAGGACGGCCGCTGGACCGAACTGGCGGGCCAGCTGCCCGTCCAGCTCACCCAGCAGGCCCACCTGGTCGACCAGCTCTTCGACGACATAAGCGAGGACGTCGCGCCCCTGCGCCTGGCCCAGCCCACCGCCAAGAGCGGTGGCCCGGCCGGCACCGGAGCGGGCGGCGACACGGCCGGCCCGGCCACCGGCGGCGCCCCCGCCGACACCCCGGCGAACGGCTCCGGCACCGCGCCCGGCGAACGCCCGGCCCAGGGTGGCGGCACCGGCGCGACCAGCGGCGGCAACAACCGCCCCGGCGGCACCGAGCGGGCCCCCGCCAGTACCGGCTCCAGCACGCCCGGCGGCATCGGCGCCAAGGGCGGCGGCCTGCCCAGCACCCTGCCCAGCAGCGCGCCGGACGCCGTCAACGGGCTCGTCGGGGACCTCACCAGCGGGCTCACCGGCGGCAAGACCTCGCCGAGCGCCGTCCCGGCCCCGCCGCAGGCACCGCAGCAGCCCTCCGGCACGCCCAGCGCCCCGGCCGCCGGCCAGCCGCAGGGCGTCGAGGTGCCCCCGCTGATCCCGGGCCTGCTGCCCGGGCTGCGGCTCCTCGGCGGCTGACCGGCGGCCGACCGGACGACGCAGGGCCCCGGGGGGGCGCGGGGGTTGGGGGGGGCCCGGGGGCGCGGGCCGCCCCCCGCGGGGGGGCGGGGCCCCGGGGGCGCGGGCGGGGCCCCC
>NZ_JBHWIR010000034.1:0-35639 GCF_042731835.1 Kitasatospora sp. NPDC059817
TGGGGGGGGGGGGGGGGGGGGGGGGGGGGGGGGGGGGGGTCCCCCCGCGGGGGGGGGGGCCCGCGGGGGGGGGGGGGGGGGGCGGGGGGGGGCCCCCCCCCCCCCCACTGTCCGATTTCACACTGTTCGCAATGATCCGTCACTTTGTGTCGTGTGTGCAGCTCAGGGGGTGTGCGTGGGCCCCTTCGCCGACGTGGGACGATGGTCCGCATGCCAGCGACGCCGACGCCGAGTGCCCCGAACGGACGGTACAACCGTCCGGACGCCTCGATGTCCCTGCTGACCAACGTCATGGACCACAGCCTCGACGAGGGCTACGCCGAGGCGGCCGCGGCGCGGGGCGGAGACCACGACAGCCGGATACCCAGGACGGTCCGAGGCCTGCTCACGCTGGGCGCCGGGCTGGCGTTGGTCGGGGTCGTGGTGACGGTCGGCGCGGTGAACGCGCACAAGGCGGAGCCGACGCTGGCCAAGGAGCGGGACGCGCTGATCCACCGGATCAACGACACCAACGGCTCGGCCGACCACCTCCAGCAGCAGGTGCAGGACCTGCGGCGCAAGGTCGAGAGCACGCAGCAGCAGGCGCTCGCCACGGGCGACGGCGACGAGGGCGGTCTGACCGGCGCGGTGGGCCTCGGCGAGGTCGCGGGGCCGGGCGTCAAGCTGGTCCTGGAGGACGCGGCGGGGACCGGTGGCGGGGGGAACGTCGACCCGCGGGCCGGGCAGGGCTTCTCCAACAGCGGCCGGCTGCGGGACCGCGACCTCCAGCTGGTGGTGAACGGCCTGTGGGGATCCGGCGCGGAAGCCGTGGCGATCAACGGCCAGCGGCTCACCGCGCTCTCGGCGGTCCGGGCCGCGGGCGAGGCGGTGCTGGTGGACAACCGGCCGCTCGTCCCGCCGTACAACATCCAGGCGATCGGCGACGGGCCGAAGCTGCTCACCGCCTTCGAGAACGACATGGCCGGGCAGTACCTGCGGCTGCTCCAGGAGAAGTACGGCATCAAGTCGACCATGTCCGCGCAGAAGAGCCTGACGCTGCCGGCCGCGGTGGGTGTGACGCTGCGGACCGCCCAGCCGGTCACGCCCGAGCCCTCGCCCCCGACGTCCTCGTCGGCGGCTTCGGCCACCCCGACGCCGTCACCCACCGCCGGAACCTCCGGGAGTCCGAGCGCGTCCGTTTCACCGTCTGCGGGCACCGGGCGGCGTACGCCGAGCGGGTCCGCGAAGACCACGACAGCCCACTCGTCCACGACGGCCCCGACCGGGTCGTCGTCCGCAGGGACAGGAGCAGCTAGACCGTGATTGCCGTACTGGGTCTCGTGATCGGGGTGGTCGTCGGACTCTTCGTCCAGCCCGAGGTGCCGGACGCCGTCGTGCCGTACCTGCCGATCGCGGTGGTGGCGGCGCTGGACGCCGTGTTCGGCGGCGTCCGGGCGATGCTGGACGGGATCTTCAACGACAAGGTGTTCATCGTCTCGTTCCTGTCGAACGTGGTGGTCGCGGCACTGATCGTCTTCCTCGGTGACCAGCTGGGCGTCGGCTCGCAGCTGTCCACGGGTGTGGTCGTCGTCCTCGGCATCCGCATCTTCTCCAACGCGGCCGCGATTCGGCGCCATGTCTTCCGCGCCTGAGCCGGGCCGCGGGGCGGCGGAGGAGCACGCGGACGGCGGCGGGAAGGCGTTGGAGCGGGCCGCCGAGGCGCCAGGGCCGGAGTCGGCGGCCGAGGCGGGCCCGGTCGAGCCGGTGGTCGGGGCCGGAGAGGTCCAGCACGCCGACCAGGCCGACCAGACCGAGGAGCCGGAGAGGGCCGAGGGGCCCGTAGCGGCGGTGGAGGAGCCCGAGGAGCGGGCTGCGGCGAAGTCTGACGCTAAGCCTGAGCTTGATGCGGAGGCGGCGCCCGCGCCCGTGGTGCGGCTCGCGAAGGCCGCGGCGCCTGAGCCCGGGCCTGTGTCTGAACTCGGGCCTGCGTCTGAGTCCGAGCCTGCGTCCGAGCCCGTGGCGGAGCCGGCAGCGGTGGACCGCAGTGCGGGGCGGCGGCGCCTCAAGGCGGCCCTGTGGCCGCCGCGGATGTCGCGCGGGCAGCTGGTGGTGGCGCTGCTGCTGTTCTCGCTCGGCCTGGGGCTGGCGATCCAGGTGCGGTCGACCAACGACCACCACAGCCAGCTCCGCGGGGCCCGCCAGGAGGACCTGGTGCGCATCCTCGACGAACTGGACAGCCGCCAGCAGCGTCTTCAGCAGGAGAAGGCGGAGTTGGAGCAGTCCCTGGCCAAGTTGGAGAACAGTTCCAACCAGGCCAAGGAGGCCCAGGAACAAACCAGGAAGAAGGCGACGGAGCTCGGCGTGCTCGCCGGTACCGTCAAAGCCACTGGTCCGGGCATCGTACTCACGGTCGATGATCCCCAAGGGCAGGTGAAGGCAGATATGCTGCTGGACACCCTGCAAGAACTTCGAGCGGCGGGGGCGGAGGCGATTCAGATCAACGATGTGCGCGTGGTGGTCAACACCTACTTCACCGACGTGTCGGGCGGCGGGGTGCAGATCGACGGGAAGAAGGTCTCGCAGCCCTATCGGTTCACCGTCGTGGGGAACCCGCAGGATCTGACACCCGCGCTGAACATCCCGGGGGGTGTCGTCCGTACTCTGGAGAGTCACCAGGCGCGGGCGACGATCACCCAGCAGCAGAAGGTGGTCGTCGACGCCCTCGTGGATCTGAAGACGCCGCAGTACGCCAAGCCGGCTTCGAAGTGACGGGGCGCCCGACGAACAGCCCGTCACCCGCGGGCGGCACCCGGTGCGGGGCGCCGCCGTCGCGTGGGCGAGACTGGGTCGTACCAGCACGCACCGGAGCACCAATCGCAGTACCGACCGTCGGAGTACCACTCCAGCAGGCCCGGTCCGCAACCGGGCCCGCAGCCTGTCCGAGGTTCTCACCCTGCCCCGCGGGCGGGTCTGTCACACGCAAGGGGATTCGCCCGTGAGTTTCTTCTCGAAGTTGTTCGGTCGTAACAAGGGCCGTGGCGCGGCCTCCGTCGAGGCGCCCACCGCGCGGCACCGCCGGCCCGAGGACGAGGCCGCCGTGCCGGGCATGCGCCCCGCCCCCGAGGGGGCGGCGTACGCCGAGCAGCAGCTGTTCCGGGACGGCGCCGCCGCCCAGTACGCCGGGAATCCGGTGGGCTACGGCGCGTCGGTTGACCCTTCCGGCGACCCGCGCATAGGTTTCCAGTCAGGACCCTCAAGCTCTGGTGGAGGGTTTGCCCCGGACCCGTACGCCGGGCACAACCCGTCGGGTGTGCCGCGCCAGGAGGCTGTGAACATGGCTGGCCCCACTCCGTGCCCCAGGTGCGGCAACCAGAACCCGGCCGCGGCCCGGTTCTGCTCCAACTGCGGTACGGCCCTGCGCGGTGGCCTGCTTCCGGAGGGGGCGGCGGAGACCACGTCGACCATCTCCATCTCCGGCCTGGAGTCGTACGACCCCAACACCACGACCGGCACCGGCGCCACGCCGGCCCTGTCGGCCGAGGTGCTGTCGGCGATCGACGCGCTGCCGCCGGGCTCGGCCCTGCTGATCGTCCAGCGCGGTCCGAACTCGGGCAGCCGCTTCCTGCTGGACTCGGACGTCACCACGGCCGGCCGTCACCCGCAGGGCGACATCTTCCTGGACGACGTCACGGTCTCGCGGCGCCACGTGGAGTTCCGCCGGACGCGGGCCGGGTTCAGCGTCGCGGACGTCGGCAGCCTCAACGGCACCTACGTCAACCGGGAGCGGATCGACGAGGTGTCGCTGAACAACGGTGACGAGGTGCAGATCGGGAAGTACCGGCTGGTGTTCTTCGCCGGCCACAACCGGGGGTACTGAACCCAACGTCGGTAGGAGCCCGAGTGAGTACGAATACCCCTTCATCTTCTCTCGGGGCGGCCACCCCCGCATCGTCCGGTCCGCAGGCGGACCGCGGCGGGCGCGGGGTGGTCGCGGGCCCCAGGCAGCCGATCCGCCCGGACCGGCCGGGTGGGCGGCGGCGCGGCGGTGACGAGCTGCTGAGCATCGGCGCGGTGTTGACCTTCCTGCGCGACGACTTCCCCGAGGTCACCATCTCCAAGATCAGGTTCCTGGAGGCGGAGGGCCTGGTCGAGCCGCAGCGCACGCCCTCGGGGTACCGCAAGTTCAGTCCGGCCGACGTCGAGCGGCTGGCCTACGTCCTGCGGATGCAGCGCGACCACTACCTGCCGCTGCGGGTGATCCGCGAGCACCTGGACGCCATCGAGCGCGGTGAGGCACCGCCCGCGCTGCCGTCCGCCGACACCCGGCCCGGACCCGTGGAGGAGGCGGACCGGGAGCTGGGGGCTTCGGCCGACGTCCCGTCCGGAGTCCGGCTGGGGCGTGCCGAACTGCTGGCGGCCGCCGAGTCCGGGGAGCGCGAGCTCTCCGAGTGGGAGTCCTACGGTCTGGTCGCGCCGGGCCCGGACGGCGGGTACGACGGCGAGGCGCTGCAGGTGGCCCGGCTGGTCGCGGAACTCGGCCGGTACGGGCTGGAACCGCGGCACCTGCGGGCCATGAAGGCCGCGGCGGACCGGGAGATCGCGCTGGTGGAACAGGTGGTGGCGCCGCTGCGCCGGCACCGGAACCCGCAGACCAGGGCCCATGCCGAGGCCACTGCGCGGGAGCTGGCGACACTGTCCGTGCGGCTGCACGCGGCGATGGTCCAGGCCGGTCTGCGCGGCCGCGGATAGCGTCCCCGCGGGGTTCCTGCGGCTGTCCGCCCAGGGCCCCGGCTGACCGCGGTGCACCGCGCTGACCAGGGGCGTCGGCCCTGCGCTTTCATATCCGGGGCCTGAGCCATAGGGTTGCCTGTGTGAATGAGCTCGACGTCGTGGGTGTCCGAGTGGAGATGCCTTCCAACCAGCCGATCGTGCTGCTGCGGGAGGTCGGGGGCGATCGGTACCTGCCGATCTGGATCGGTCCCGGCGAGGCGACCGCGATCGCCTTCGCCCAGCAGGGCATGACGCCGGTCCGCCCGCTGACGCACGACCTGTTCAAGGACGTCCTGGAGGCGCTCGGGCAGCAGCTCACCGAGGTCCGGATCACCGACCTGCGGGAGGGCGTCTTCTACGCCGAGCTGGTCTTCACCGGCGGGGTCGAGGTGAGCGCCCGGCCGTCCGACGCGATAGCGCTGGCCCTGCGCACCGGCACTCCGATCTACGGGAGCGAGGAGGTGCTCGCCGAGGCGGGCATCGCGATCCCGGACGAGCAGGAGGACGAGGTCGAGAAGTTCCGCGAGTTCCTCGACCAGGTGTCGCCCGAGGACTTCGGGGGCAGCGGTCCGCAGTAGCGCGGACCGGATTTCTCTACAGGTCAGGCCGTTGTTTGGCTTGCCGTTTTGCCAAAAACCGTCGACCTACCCACACTAGGGGCACGAAAAACCACTCTCCTGAGTGATGTGGTTTGGCTGGCCCGGCGTGGCGATCGTTGACGGGTCATAGGGGACTGCCTACCGTCAGGAGTGGCTGTCCGGGTGACCGATGCCCGCAGTTCGGGTTGCCCGCAGCACCAGTGGACGGAGGCAGGCATGAGCAGCACCGGCGATGGCACGGCCGTGGGAGGCCTGTGTGCCGTGCACCTGCCGCGCACCGCTCGCACCGTGACGGACCTGCCCCGGGTGGGCAGGTTCCCGGCCGTGCAGCCGGGCCAGCCCGCCATCGAGCGGCTGGCCCCGACGTCCGAACTGATCGGCTACCGCGGTCCGACGGCCTGCGCGGCGGCCGGCATCACGTACCGCCAGCTGGACTACTGGGCCCGGACCGGACTGCTGGAGCCCAGCGTCCGTTCGGCGTACCCGGCCACCAGCCAGCGGCTCTACAGCTTCCGCGACATCCTGCTGCTGAAGATCGTGAAGCGGCTGCTCGACGCGGGCGTCTCGCTGCAGAACATCCGGGTGGCGGTCGCCCATCTGCAGGCGGCCGAGCAGGGCGACCTGGCCGGGATGACGCTGATGTGCGACGGCGCCACGGTGTACGAGTGCACCACGCCGCAGCAGGTGGTGGACCTGCTGAAGGGCGGTCAGGGGGTGTTCGGCATCGCGGTGGGAGTGGTCTGGCGGGAGCTGGAGCTCACGCTCGGGCGGCTGCACGCGGAGCGCACCGACACCGGCGAGACGCTGGTCGGCCACGACCCGTCCGACGAGCTGGCCCAGCGGCGCAACCGGGCGGTCTGACCGCAGAACTGACGAGGCCGCGGGCCCGGACGGGGAACCGTCCGGGCCCGCGGCCTCGTCGTTGCGCCCGGTGAGGCGATCGAGGGAGGGCACGTGGGGTTCGGCACCGGGATAGCGGGTCTGCTGCGGCGTCGGGGCGGGCTGTTGAAGGTCCGGTTCCGGCGGCGGCCCGTGCAGCGCAGGACCTTCCAAGCGGCGACGGTGCTCTGCTCGTTGGCGCTGGCGCCGAGCGCGTGGCTGTGGTGCTCGGCCGGGGACCGGGTCGGCACGGTGGCCAGCGTGCCGACCGCGCCGGTCGCGGTGGTCTTCGGCGCAGGGCTGGACCAGGGCAAGCCGTCGCCGTACCTGGAGCACCGGCTGAGCGCGGCGCTGGACCTGTACCGGGCGGGGAAGGTGCAGGCGATCCTGGTGACCGGCGACAACGGCCGGGACAGCTACGACGAGCCGGACGCGATGCGGACGTACCTGATCGAGCACGGGGTGCCGGCGGTCCGGGTGGTGGGCGACTACGCGGGCTTCGACACCTGGAACTCCTGCACCCGGGCCCGGCGGGTCTTCGGGGTGGAACGGGCGGTGCTGGTCAGCCAGGACTTCCACGTCCGCCGGGCGCTGGCCCTGTGCGAGGCGGCGGGCATCGACGCGTACGCGGTCGGGGTGCCGGAACCGCACGACGGCACCTGGCTGTACGGCGGGCTGCGGGAGATCCCCGGGGCGGGCAAGGCGGCGGTCAACGCCTGGCTGCGGCCGGACCCGCTGTTCCTCGGCCCCCGGGAGGACGGCATCCCGAAGGCTCTGGCGGACGCGGCGCAGCGCTAGGGACAGGACCTGGGCCCTGCGCGGGTTCGTACGCATTGTCGGACCCCTGCGGGATGATCGGCGGGTGCGATCACTGCCGAGCATCATCCACCTCGACATGGACGCCTTCTTCGCGGCGGTGGAGCAGGCGGCCAAGCCGAGCCTGCGCGGTAAACCGGTGGTCGTCGGCGGGCTCGGCGGGCGCGGGGTGGTCTCCACCGCCTCGTACGAGGCGCGGAGGTTCGGGGTGCACTCGGCGATGCCGATGGCGCAGGCGCGCCGGCTCTGCCCCAACGCGGCCTTTCTGAGCGGCCGGTTCGAGGCCTACCGGCAGGTCAGCGAGCTCGTGATGGGTCTGCTGCGCGAGCTGTCGCCGCTGGTGCAGCCGCTCAGCCTGGACGAGGCCTTCGTCGACCTGGAGGCCGGCCCCTACGGTCCGGTGCTGGCCGAGTCCGACCACGAGACCGGGGAGCGGCTGGTGCTCGCCCTGGCGGAGGACCTGCGGGCGGACATCCAGCGGCGCACCGGGCTGACCGGGTCGGTCGGGGCCGCCGGCTCCAAGCTGATGGCGAAGATCGCCTCCGAGCAGGCCAAACCGGACGGGCTGGTGCTGATCGAACCCGGGCAGGAGCGGGCCGTGCTCGGCCCGATGCCGGTCCGGGCGCTGCCCGGGATCGGGCCGGCCACCGAGCAGGTGCTGCGGCGGGCCGGACTGAACACCGTGGCGGACCTCGCCGAGGCGGGGGAGGGCGAGCTGGTGCAGCTGCTCGGGCGGGCGCACGGCGCCGGTGTGCACCAGATGTCGATAGGGCTGGACGACCGGCCGGTGGTGGCCGATCAGGACGCCAAGTCGGTCTCGGTGGAGGACACCTTCGAGGTGGACCTCGCCGACCGGGACCGGGTGCTGCGCGAGGTGGAGGTGCTGGCCGCCCGGTGCGTGCGGCGGCTGCGCGCGGCCGGGCGGTCGGGGCGGACGGTGGTGCTCAAGGTCCGGCGGTTCGACTTCTCGACGCTGACCCGTTCGGAGACGCTGCGCGGGCCCACCGACGACGAGGCGGTGGTCATCGAGACGGCGCGCCGGCTGGCCTCCCAGGTGGACATCACCGGCGGGGTGCGGCTGCTCGGGGTGGGGGTCGCCCAGCTGGCCGACTACACCCAGGAGGACTTGTTCGCGCAGGCCCTGCGGGAGGAGGCGGCCGAGCACGCGGAGGCGGAGGTCGAGGCGGCGGAGGAGGAACCGGAGGCGGCCGCGCCGCGCCGCTGGATGCCCGGGCAGGACGTCCGCCATGCCGAGCTGGGGCCCGGGTGGGTGCAGGGCAGCGGTGTCGGGCGGGTCACCGTGCGGTTCGAGACGCCGTGGAGCGGGCCGGGGCGCATCCGGACCTTCGCGGTGGACGATCCGGCGCTGGAACCGGCCCGTCCGCTGCCGCTGTGGGGGGCCGAGGGGCCGGAGGAGACGGGGGCACCCGGGGGGACGGAGGCGCCGGGGGAGATGGGGGCGCCGGGGGCGCCGGGGGTGTGAAACGCGAAGCGGCCCCAACCGGTGGGGGGAGTACCGGTTGGGGCCGCATACCGTGCCGGACTTCGTGCGGTCGTGATGCCCTCGCGACCGTCCGAAGGCCGGGCCGCCGCGCCCTGTCCCTGAGCGCGGCGGCCGGACGCCTGGTCAGGCGTCGGTCTTGGCCAGCTCGGGGCTGGAGTTCCGCTCGGCCGCGCCGCCCGAGGCGACGACGGTGGTGGCCGACTTGGTGCCGCGGATCAGGAACGGGACGACGCCGGCGACGGCGCAGACGACGGCCGCGACCCAGAACGCGTGCTTGTAGGCGTCCAGGGTGGGCAGCAGCAGCGGGATCTGCGGCGGCAGCTTCATGGTGTCGCCGGTCAGGATGGCGGCCATCACGGCGGTGCCGATCGCGCCACCGACGGTGCGCAGCACGGCGTTCATGCCGTTGGCGATGCCGCTCTGCTCCACCGGGACGGCGCCGTTGATGTAGGCCGGCATCGCGGAGAACGCCAGGCCGATGCCCAGGCCGAAGATCGCCGAGGAGGTGTAGATGTCGCCCTCGTGGCTGTGCCGCACGGCCAGGTAGGCCATCGCGACGGCACCCAGGACGCCACCGAGGACCAGCGGCAGGCGCGGGCCGCGGCGGGCGATCAGCATCGCGCCGACCGGAGCCGCCACCATCGAGCCGATCGCGGACGGCAGCAGCAGCAGACCGGCGTGCAGGACGGTCGCGGTGAAGCCGTAGTGGGTGAGCTTCTCCGGGGTCTGGGCGAAGTTGCTGATCACCATGAACGAGCCGTACATGCCGAAGCCGATCAGCAGGCCGGCCAGGTTGGTGAAGGCGACGGCCGGACGGGACATCATCTTCATGTCCACCAGGGGGTGCGCGACCTTGGTCTCGATGACCCCCCAGATCAGGGCGACGACGGCGGCCACGGCGAACAGGCCGAGGGTCTTGGTCGAGGTCCAGCCCCAGTGGTTGCCCTGGCTGACCGCGACGAGCAGGGCGGAGAGCCAGCCGGCCAGGGTGAGGGCGCCGAGCGGGTCGGCGCCGCCCTCCTTGTCGGTGACCGGGTCGGACGGGACGCGGAACGCGACCAGGGCGACCGCGATCAGGCCGAAGACCAGGCCCATCCAGAAGATCGACTTGTAGCTCCAGTGCTCCAGCAGGAGACCGGTCGCGACCAGGCCGAGGCCGGAGCCGACACCCATCGAGGCGCTGATGGCGGCGACGCCGCCGGTCACCTTCTGCTTGGGCAGCTCGTCGCGGACGATGCTGATCGCCAGCGGGAGCACGCCACCGCCGGCGCCCTGAAGGACGCGGGCGACGACCAGCCAGGTGAAGGAGTGGGTGCTGACCGCCAGTGCCGAACCGGCGACCAGACCGGCCAGCGAGATCAGCAGCATCGGCTTACGGCCCCGGAGGTCGCCGAAGCGGCCCAGCAGGGGAGTCAGCACGGCGGCGGAGAGCAGGTTGGCGGTCATCAGCCAGGTGATGCTGGACGCGGAGACGCTCAGTTCCTTGGCCAGCGAGGGCAGGATCGGGACGACCGCGGTCTGCACCACGCTGAACGACAGCATCGCCAGGATGAGGGCCGGCAGGACCCGGGCGCTGCTCTGCTTCTCGGCCGCGGTGGTGGGCTGTGGTGCCTCACTCACGGTTGCTTCCTCCCGTACATAGTGAATGAACTGAAGTAACCATGCCGGGAGATACTTCAGAGTGTCAAATATCCATTGGTGACGCTTTGGCAAAATCGAAGGATTCCGGCCGGGCGGCGACCGGGACGGGGCATGCCGAGGGCCCCGGACCGAGGGGTCCGGGGCCCTGGGGGCGAGGGTCAGGCGAACGGGCGCAGCACGGCCGGGCGGGGGGTCTCGGCCACCGGGGTGGCTGCCGGGGTCGCCGGGGCGGCGGCGGTGTTGTCGTGGACCTCGACGTGCTCGCGGCGCAGCTCGTCCCGGATCACCTCCTCGGCGGTGTAGCGCTCCACCACCAGGCGGACCCGCTCGATCGGGGTGAGGTACTTGCGGACCACCGGGCGCTCCTCGCGCAGGGTGACCTCCTCCACCGCCTCGGCGATCTCCTTCTCGGTGAGCGAGGCGCGCTCGGCCTCGCTCACCGGCATCCGCTCCACCCGGACGCGCTCGCGGACCACCGGGACGCGGCGCTCGACCTGCTCGCTGGTCACGTACTTGCGCAGCTTCGCGGTGCCCACGATGTGCCAGTCCGTGGTGATGTCCAGGCGCTCCTCGCGGCAGGTGATCTCCACCGGGCCGTTGGGGGACGAGGTGGCCGGGCCGGTCGAGCGCTCCGAGACCGGCGCGGCCATGACCGAGTTCGTGGTCGCGGTGGTCGTCACGACCGGGGCGGGCTGCGGCTTGGGCTCGATCGTCGTGGGGGCTGCTGCGGGCGCGGGGGTGTTGAGGGTCCGCACGTTGACCTCCGTCGCGGTGCCGGTGGGGTCGGCAGGGGTGGTGGTCGGGGCGGGGCCGAGGGAGTGGAAGGTGATGGGCTTCACGGGCTCGGCCGCCGAGGTGGTGCCGAAGTCGAGGTCGGGCCGCGCCGGTCGGTCATCCTCGCGGCTGATGGGCCGGTCGGCGTCCCGGCCGGCTGGGCGGTCACCGTCCCGGCCGATCAGCCGGTCACCCTCGCGGCCGATGGGCCGGTCACCCTCGCGGCCGACAGGCCGGTCGGCGTCCCGGCTGACCGGCCGACCGTTCGCCGGGGTGTCCAGGCCGTAGTAGCGGTAGAGCTGGAGCTCCTGGGCGGGCGACAGGTGCTGGCCGACGCCGAAGTCCGGCGACTCCTTCACCAGCGACTTGTCGTACGGCACCCGGAGCTCGTCGCCGGAGAACTCGCTGGTGGTGAGCGGGACGAAGGCGTCCCGGCCGAAGATGCCGGTCCGGACGGCTGCCCACTCCGGCTGGCCGGTGGCGTCGTCCAGGTAGACCTCGTCGACCGTGCCGATCTTGTCTCCGTTGCGGTCGACCGCCTTGTGGCCGATGAGGTCCCGGGGATCGATGTCGGTTTGCACTCTTTCCTCCAGTGCGCTGCGCCTGCGGAACTCCCGCAGGACCGTGGCCGGAGCACCCGTTCCGCCTGCCACTTCACACCAAAGGCCATGAATCGGACGGGCGCGACCGGGGTGCGCCGGACGGGCTTCGGGCTGGACCGTCCGGGGGACGCGCGTAGACCCGGAGTGACCCGACGCGGCCGTGATCAGGGGGCCTGCCGCTGGTACCCTGGGCGGCGACCGCCGAGCCCGCTCGGGAGAGTCCCCGGCCACGGAAAGCGCTGGTCGGGGCGCCGAAGGAGCAACTCCTCCCCGGAATCTCTCAGGCATCCGTACCGTGTGGGGTAGGTCACTCTGGAAAGCAGGGCAGGACCGTCGGCAGGGAGCCGACGGCCACCACCCTCACCGACGGTGCAAGCCGGCGGCGTGCCACAGCGCGCCGTGCGGGTGAAGCTCTCAGGTCCCGATGACAGAGGGGGAGGCCTGTCGGGTTCGCCCGCCCGGGTCGAATCGCTGTCCGCAGCGGCTCCGGCCGGCGTGCGCACCCCCGCCGGTCCGTGACCAGGAGGCCTCGACCACCATGAACGCCCAGCCGAACGCGGGACGCCCCACCGGCGCCTCGACCCTCACCGAGCTTGAGCTGGCCAGCCCCTTCGAGAACCGCCACATCGGCCCCGACGACGCCGCGCAGCAGAAGATGCTGGCGTCCATCGGCTACGGCTCGCTGGACGAACTCGCCGCCACCGCCGTTCCCGAGGCGATCCGCTCCATCACCGGCCTGGACCTGCCCGGCGGCCGCAGCGAGGCGCAGGTGCTCGCCGAACTGCGCGAGCTGGCGAGCCGCAACCAGGTGCTCCAGCCGATGATCGGCCTGGGCTACTACGGCACGTTCACCCCGCCGGTGATCCTGCGCAACGTCATGGAGAACCCGGCCTGGTACACCGCCTACACGCCGTACCAGCCGGAGATCTCCCAGGGTCGCCTGGAGGCGCTGCTCAACTTCCAGACCCTGGTCTCCGACCTGACCGGCCTGCCGACCTCCGGCTCCTCGCTGCTCGACGAGGGCACCGCGGCCGCCGAGGCGATGGCGCTCGCCCGCCGCGTCACCAAGGTCAAGGGCGGTGTCTTCCTGGTCGACGCCGAGACCCTGCCGCAGACCACCGCGGTGATCAACACCCGCGCGGTGCCGACCGGTGTCGAGGTCGTCGTCGCCGACCTGTCCGAGGGCATCCCGGCCGAGATCGCCGAGCGCGGCGTCTTCGGCGTGCTGCTCCAGTACCCGGGCGCCACCGGTGTGGTCCGCGACCTCACCCCGGTCATCGAGCAGGCGCACGGCCTCGGTGCGATCGTCGCGGTCGCCGCCGACCTGCTGGCGCTGACCCTGCTCGCCTCGCCGGGCTCGCTCGGCGCCGACATCGCCTGCGGCACCTCGCAGCGCTTCGGCGTGCCGATGGGCTTCGGCGGCCCGCACGCCGGTTACCTGTCGGTGCGCGCCGAGTACGCCCGCTCGCTGCCCGGCCGCCTGGTCGGCGTCTCGGTCGACGCAGACGGCAACCGCGCCTACCGCCTGGCGCTGCAGACCCGCGAGCAGCACATCCGCCGCGAGAAGGCCACCAGCAACATCTGCACCGCCCAGGTGCTGCTCGCCGTCATGGCCTCGATGTACGCCGTCTACCACGGGCCGGACGGCCTGGCCGACATCGCCCGCCGCACCCACCGCTACGCCGCCGCCCTCGCCGAGGGCCTGCGGGCCGGCGGCGTCGAGCTGCTGCACGGCGAGTTCTTCGACACCGTCACCGCCGTCGTCCCGGGCCGTGCCGCCGAGATCGCGGCCGCCGCCCGCGCCAACGGCGTCAACGTCCACCAGGACGGCGCGGACCGGATCTCGGTCTCCACCGACGAGACCACCACCCGCGAGCACCTGGCCGCCGTCTGGGCCGCGTTCGGCGTCCCCGCGGTCGAGGTCGCCGAGGGCGCCGACGCGCTGCCGGCCGCGCTGCTGCGCCAGGACGAGTACCTGACCCACCCGGTCTTCCACAGCCACCGCTCGGAGACCGCCATGCTGCGCTACCTGCGCCGCCTGTCGGACCGGGACTACGCGCTGGACCGCGGCATGATCCCGCTGGGCTCCTGCACCATGAAGCTCAACGCGACCACCGAGATGGAGGCCGTCACCTGGCCGGAGTTCGGCCAGCTGCACCCCTTCGCGCCGATCGAGCAGGCCCAGGGCTTCCTCAGCCTGATCCGCGAGCTGGAGCGCCAGCTGGTCGAGGTGACCGGCTACGACGCCGTCTCGATCCAGCCGAACGCGGGCTCGCAGGGCGAGCTGGCCGGCCTGCTGGCCGTCCGCGCCTACCACCACGCCAACGGCGACACCCAGCGCGACGTCTGCCTGATCCCGTCCTCCGCGCACGGCACCAACGCGGCCTCCGCGGTGATGGCCGGCATGCGCGTGGTCGTGGTGAAGACCCTGGTCGACGGCGACGTGGACGTCGAGGACCTGAAGGCCAAGATCGAGCAGCACCGGGACAGCCTCTCCGTGCTGATGGTCACCTACCCGTCCACCCACGGCGTGTACGAGACCCAGATCACCGACATCTGCGCCCTGGTGCACGAGGCCGGCGGCCAGGTGTACGTGGACGGTGCCAACCTGAACGCCCTGGTCGGCCTCGCCAAGCCGGGCAAGTTCGGCGCGGACGTCTCGCACCTGAACCTGCACAAGACCTTCTGCATCCCGCACGGCGGCGGCGGCCCGGGCGTCGGCCCGGTCGCGGTGCGCGCCCACCTGGCGCCGTACCTGCCGAACCACCCGCTGCAGCCGGAGGCCGGCCCGGCCACCGGGGTCGGCCCGATCTCGGCGGCGCCGTGGGGCTCGGCGGCCATCCTGCCGATCTCCTGGGCGTACGTCCGGCTGATGGGCGGCGAGGGCCTCAAGCGCGCGACCCAGGTCGCGGTGCTGAACGCCAACTACATCGCCAAGCGGCTGGCACCGCACTTCCCGGTGCTCTACACCGGCCCCGGCGGGCTGGTCGCGCACGAGTGCATCATCGACCTGCGCCCGCTGACCAAGGAGACGGGCGTGACGGTGGACGACATCGCCAAGCGCCTGATCGACTACGGCTTCCACGCGCCGACGATGTCCTTCCCGGTGGCCGGCACGCTGATGATCGAGCCGACCGAGTCCGAGGACCTGCACGAGATCGACCGGTTCTGCGACGCGATGATCGAGATCCGGGCCGAGGTCGACAAGGTCGGCTCGGGCGAGTGGGCGGCCGCGGACAACCCGCTGCGCAACGCCCCGCACACCGCTGCCGAGCTGGCCGGCGACTGGACGCACGGCTACTCGCGGCAGGAGGCGGTCTTCCCGGCGGGTGTGAACCCGGCGGACAAGTACTGGCCGCCGGTCAGCCGGATCGACGGCGCGTACGGCGACCGCAACCTGGTCTGCTCCTGCCCGCCGCTGGAGGAGTACGGCGTCTGATCCGGACCGGACGTACGGCAGGGCCCCGACGGCACGTACCGTCGGGGCCCTGCCCGTTGTCGTCGTCCGGCGGCTGCCCCCGCCGGTGCGGTCAGGCCGCGTGGGCGACGGTGCGGCGCGGTGCGATCACCCGGCCGTCGGGCAGCAGCTCTCCGGTGTCCTCGAACAGCACGACGCCGTTGCAGAGCAGGCTCCAGCCCTGCTCCGGGTGGCAGGCCACCGTGACGGCAGCCTCGCGGTCCTCGCACTCGGCCGACGGGCACTCAGGACGGTGCTGGCACATGCGTACCCTCGCTTCGCTCTGCGATCCTCCCCCGTGGTGCGGCCGCCGGCGGAGCCGTCGGGAGCCGCCGCGGTAGCCGGATCCTGTCCGCGCGCCGACCAGGTGTTGACCGGCGCTCAAGTGGGTAGGACAGGTGGTCCTTCCACGCTGGTTCCCAGTGTCGGCATCTGTGGACGCGCGCGCAGGGATTTCGTGACATGCGCCACAACTCCCGGGCAGAGATCACCCGTTCAGGTGGGTCCGGCGGGGAAAGGCGCACCGATGGGTCAGCTGCGGCATGGCCCGAGGAGGTCAGGGCGGATGGCCCGTCCGGGTGGTTCGGGCGGATGAGGGCGCCCGGCCCGGCCCGGGGCCAGGGGGTGCTGGCCCGGTGGCCCGTCGGCGTGGGGCCGGCTCAGGAGGAGCCGAGCAGAAGCGGCTTGGCGAGCGGCGCCCGGGCGAGCAGCGGCAGCAGCTCGGCGGCCGGGTAGGCGCGGTGCGCGGTGACGCCGAGCGGGGCCGGGGCCAGCGGGATCAGCTGGTCGGCGGCCGGGCCGGCGTCGGGGCTGTGCAGCCACAGTGCCGTCGCGTACTGCCCGGGGAAGGTCAGCAGTCGGGGCTGCTGGCGGGACCGGGAGCCCTGGGCGAGCTGCCAGGCCTGGCGCAGTGCCCGGACCGTCGAGTCGAGGTAGGGGCCGGCGGTGAAGTGCGAGAAGGTGTGGCCCTCGACGGCCTGGACGACCTCGGCGGCGGCGGCGACCTCGGCGCCGTCCTTGATCAGGAAGCGCCAGCCCGTCCGGCGGGCGGCGGGCAGCTCCGGGCGCGGCCCGTCCAGGACGTGGACGGCGAGGGGGTGCGCGGGGAGCAGCGGGCCGACCGGATGGCGCAGTGCTGCGGCGGCGGGTTGGCGCAGCGCGGTCTCCGAGTCGAGTGCGGCCAGGACGGCGCGCAGGGCGCTCGGCGGGGGCTGGGGGGTCTGCAGAGTCATGGCGGGGTCCGCCTCTCCGTGCGAGATCGGCGTGCGAGTGCGGCATACCGGCGTGGCGCGGTGTGTCATCGGTGACGGGACCTGGCCGTGTCCGGTTGTGCATGATCGCGGTGCCGGCGCGGTCGCCGCCGTCGACGAGGGTTTCGAGGCGGAGCGGGCCGGCCGGAGCGCAGTGCGAATTCTATCGAACAGGTGCGCAGGGTGACCTGTTTATCACAGGCGGTGGCGCCGGGCAAGTCGGCAGATCTGCTGAATATCCGTCAGTTTCCTTGCATTGCAAGCCAGTACAAGCATTCGGGTATCGATCTTCGAGGTGGGCATGATGCTTGCACGGTCGGGTCGGCCGGTGTCTCAGGAGGAGGGGACCGTGGGCGAGAAGGTCGTGGCGACTCGGGCTGATCTGGCGGACCGGCAGCTGTACCGGCGCAAGCTCCAGGCCTGCCTCGACGCGCTGGGGCGGATGCTGCGCGAGGACCGGTTCGACCGGCCGCGGGCGGTCATGGGCCTGGAGATCGAGCTCAACCTGGCCGACGAGGACGGCCTGCCGGCGCTGCGCAACGCGCAGGTGCTGAGCGCGATCGGCTCCAGCGACTTCCAGACCGAACTGGGCCAGTTCAACGTCGAGGTGAACATCGTGCCGCACCGGCTGTGCGGGCACGTCTTCGAGGACCTGCGCGAGGAGCTCGACACCGGGCTGCGCTACGCCGACCGGCGGGCCGCCGAGGCCGGTGCCCGGATCGTCATGGTGGGGATCCTGCCGACCCTGGAGCACGGTCACACCGGCCTGGACGCGATCTCCCACAACCCGCGCTACAGCCTGCTCAGCGACCAGATCCTGGCCGCCCGCGGCGAGGACATCGCCCTGGACATCGAGGGCGTCGAACACCTCCAGCTGGAGACCATCACCATGGTGGCCGAGGCCGCCGCGACCTCCCTGCAACTGCACCTGCAGGTGACCCCGGAACGCTTCTCCTCGGTGTGGAACGCGGCCCAGGCGATCTGCGGGGCGCAGCTCGCGCTCGGTGCCAACTCGCCGTTCCTGTTCGGGCGGGAGCTGTGGCGGGAGACCCGTCCGGTGCTGTTCCAGCAGGCCTGTGACACCCGTACGGCGGAACTCAAGGCGCAGGGCGTCCGGCCGATCACCTGGTTCGGCGAGCGCTGGGTGGACTCGGCGTACGACCTGTTCGAGGAGAACCTGCGGTACTTCCCCGCCCTGCTGCCGATCTGCGACGACGAGGACCCGATGAAGGTGCTCTCCTCCGGCGGCGCACCCCGGCTCGCCGAGATGCGGCTCCACAACGGCACGATCTACCGCTGGAACCGGCCGGTGTACGACATCGCGGGCGGGATCGCGCACCTGCGGGTGGAGAACCGGGCGCTGCCGGCCGGGCCGACGGTGGCCGACACGCTCGCGAACGCCGCCTTCTACTACGGGCTGGTCCGGGTGCTCGCCGAGCAGCCCCGGCCGGTCTGGACCAGGCTGCCGTTCGAGCGGGCCGACGAGAACTTCCGGCAGGGCGCCCGCTACGGCATCGACGCGGTGTTCCAGTGGCCGCGGGCGGGCCGGGCGGGCCGCGGCGGCGGGCTGACCACGGTGTCCGCCGTCGACCTGGTGCTCAACGAACTGCTGCCGATGGCCCACCAGGGCCTGGACGAGTGGGGCGTGGAGCCCGCCGACCGGGACCGCTACCTGGGGATCATCGAGCAGCGCTGCCTGCGCCGCACCAACGGCGCGGCCTGGCAGAGCGCGACCTTCCACCGGCTGCGCGAGCAGTACGGGATGGACCGCCCGGCCGCGCTCGCCGCGATGACCAGGCGCTACATCGAGCACATGCGCACCGGCGAGCCGGTGCACACCTGGCCGGTCGGGTAACCGGACCGCTGTGTCAGGATGATCGCTCCGGCGGTCGGCCGACGGCCGGAGCGACGCCCGCCCCGCTGGAGCCGCCCGTGACCACCCTCCCGACCGCACCGGAGACCGCGAAGCCCACGCGCCGGCTGCTCGGCGTGGAACTGCTGATCGTCCTCGGCCTCTCCCTCGGGGCCAGTGGCGTCAGCGCGCTGATCAGCTTCGCGGCCTCGCTCACCGAACCGATCCAACTCGGCCAGCAGGTCGCCACGTTGAACGGCTCGCGGGCGCCCGGTCGGCCCTGGCTGGACCTGGTGTGGCAGCTGTACTACATCGGGCGCGGGCTGATGCCGGTGGTGCTGGTCGGGTACCTGCTGGTGCGTGAGGGCGCCGCGCTGCGGGTGCTCGGCTTCGACCTCGGGCAGAAGCTGCGCGACCTCGGCCGGGGCGCCGCCGTGGCGGCTGCGATCGGCGGCTCCGGGCTGGTGCTGTACCTGGCCTCGCAGGCGGCCGGCTACAACCTGACGGTGGCGCCGTCCGGGCTGCCGGACGTGTGGTGGCGGGTCCCGGTGCTGGTGCTCTCCGCGTGGCAGAACGCAGCCCTGGAGGAGGTCGTCGTCCTCGGCTACCTGCTGCGCCGGCTCGGGCAGCTGGGCTGGTCGTGGCCGGCGGCGGTGGTGGCGAGTTCGGTGCTGCGCGGCTCGTACCACCTGTACCAGGGGGTCGGCGGGCTGGTCGGCAACATGGTGATGGGGGCGGTGTTCTGCCTGCTGTACCGGCGCTGGGGGCGGGTGATGCCGCTGGTCGCGGCGCACGCGTTGATCGACACGGTGGCCTTCGTCGGGTACGCGCTGCTCGCCGGGCACGTCAGCTGGCTGCCGACCCCCTGAGCGGGAGCCGGCCGGCCGGGGTGCGCGGCGGCCGGGCGAGCAGGCGGTCGACGTGCCGGCGCTCCAGGCCCGGGCCCGGGTCGATCGGCAGCAGCAGGCGGTCGCGGCGCCAGAGGGAGTTGCGGACCAGCCGCGGCGGGATGACGTCGTCCACCCAGGCGAACGGGCGGCCCGCGGCGTAGCGCAGCAGCGGGGCCCACTTGCGGGCCGAGAGCAGCTCCATCAGCGGGACGTGCGGGTCACCGGGCTGCGGGACGTCGCCGGTGAAGCGGACCAGCGGGAGGGCGGGCAGGCCGATGGCCGGGGCGATGTGCGCATTGGCGTGCTCCTCCCAGGTGGTGGCCCACACGAGTTCGTAGGTGCCGGCCAGCTCGCGCAGCCAGGCGCCGTGCCGGGCGGAGAGGAGCACCGAGTAGCCGAGCAGGGTGTGGGTGTCGAACCCGGCGTCCGGGTGCGGGCAGACCGGGTTGAGCACCCCGTCGACGTCCAGGAACAACAGCGGCTTCGGCACCAGTGGCCCCCCAGAGACGGTGGTGTGACTTACCTGGTCGGACGAACCTGGCGTACCAGTGGTTGCGTACGGCCGGGCGCACGCGGGGCGCACGGGGCGCTCACGGCGCGGCCACCGGCTCGGCGGCGGCCACCGGTGCGTCGGCGGTGCTCCTGCGGGCCAGCCGGCGGACCTGAGGCTCCAGCAGCACGACCGCGCTGAGCACCAGGCAGACGACGGCGCAGGCCCACAGCGCGCCCGAGAGGCCGAGCACCGTGGCCGCCGGGCCGGCCAGCGCGATGCCGATCGGGGACAGCGAGAAGGAGCCGAGCTCGTCGTACGCGGCGACCCGGGAGAACATCTCCTCGGGGATCTCCTGCTGGAGCGCGATCATCCAGTTGACGCCGAAGACGGTGACGCCGACCCCGGACAGGAACATCGCGAGGGCGAGCAGCGGCAGCGGTGCCTCCGCCGCCAGCGCCAGGGCGGGCACGCCGAACAGGAACACCCCCCAGTTGCCGACCAGCAGGATCCGGCGGGGCCGCCAGCGGGCCATCAGCACGCCGGTCACCACCAGCCCGACGCCGTAGGCGGCCATCGCCAGGCCCCAGTCGGACGCCCCGCCGAGGCGCTCCTTGGCGACCGTCGGCCCGTACACCGACTCGACCGCGCCGATGCAGGCGACCAGGACGGAGAACTGCGCCACGACCACCCAGAGCCAGCGGCGGGAGGCGAACTCCCGCCAGCCCTCCCGCAGATCGCGCAGCATGCTGTGGCCCTGCGGGGCGGGCGCCTGCTCGGCCTCCAGGAAGAACCGGAGCGAGGCGGCGACCAGGAAGCAGGCGCCGTCCAGGGCGAGCACCCAGCCAGGGCCGACGGCGGCGGTGAGCGCGCCGCCGAGCGCGGCGCCGCCGATCTGGGAGGCATTCTGGCCCATCCGGAACACCGAGAAGGCCCGGGCGGCGTGCTCCGGGGCGACGGCCTGCAGCATCATGCCGCCGGAGGCGGGGGAGTAGAGCGCGTACCCGGCGCCGCCGGCGGCGGAGAGCAGCATCAGCTGCCAGAGCCGGATGTCCCCGGACAGCACCAGCGCCGCCAGGACGACCTGGGACAGGCCGCTGAACAGGTTGGCGGCAACCATGAGGTGGTGCCGGGGCATCCGGTCGGCGAGGGCGCCGCCGACCACCAGGAGCAGGACGGTGGGCAGCAGTCGGGCGGCGGTGACGTAGCCGACCTCGGACGTGGTGCCGCCGTGGCCGAGCACGGCGAAGGCGGTGGCGATGGGGGCGCCGGCGTTGCCGAGGCCGCTGACCACGGTGGCGGCGGTCTGGATGCGGAAGTTGCGGCTCGCCCAGGCGAGGCGGCGGGGGCGCGGGGGTCGGGTCGGCACCTGGAGACTATGGCCGCGGTTCGTACAGCTGTCCATCGGGTTTTCGCGGCTGGGACGGGCTCAGCCCAGGTGGCCCCAGAGGAAGGTGAGGGTGCGGCGCCAGGCGGTCGCGGCCTGGAGCGGGTCGTAGGTGCCGAGCGGGTTCTCGTCGTTCATGAAGGCGTGGCCGGCCGGGTAGAAGTGGATCTCGGGGCGGACGTCGGTGGCCTCGCCGATCCGGATCGCGGCCTCGTCGACGGCGGCCATCGGGATCGAGCCGTCCAGTTCGCCGAAGTGCCCCAGGACGTGGGCGGTCAGGCCCCGGTAGTCGAAGTCCGGGTCGGGCGGGAGGCCGTAGAAGGGCACCACCGCGGCGACCCGGTCGCCCTCCCGGGCGGCCAGCAGCAGGGCGAAGCCGCCGCCCATGCAGAAGCCGACCACGCCGACCGCGTCGCCGACCACGCCCTCCAGGGCGAGCAGGTGGTCGACGGCCCCGGAGAGGTCCTCGACGGCCCGCTCGGCCGGGAGTTCGCGGGTGAGCCGGGCCGCCTCGGTGCGGTCGTGGGTGGTGGCGCCGCCGAACAGGTCGGGGGCCAGCACGGTGAAGCCCTCCGCGGCGAAGCGGTCGGCCATCGTCGCGACGTGCGGGGTGAGGCCCCACCACTCCTGCACCACCACCAGGCCCGGCCCGACGCCCTGGGGCGGGCGGGCCAGGTACCCGTGCGCGGTACGGCCGTTGCTCGGGAAGGCGACGTTCTGCCGGGAGCCGCCCTGGTCAGGCATGGGTTCCTCGCGGGGGGTCGGGCCGGATGCGGCGGGGACTCGACGGGGGAGGGCTCAGCCCATCTCCTCCAGGGCGCGGCCCTTGGTCTCCTTGATGCAGAAGGCCACGAACGGGATGGAGAGCAGCGCGAAGGCCGCGTAGATGACGTACGTCGCCGACAGGTTCCAGTCGGCGAGGTTGGGGAAGCTGACGGTGATCGCCCAGTTGGCGATCCACTGGGCCGAGGCGGCGACGGACAGCGCGAGCGCGCGGATCCGGTTGGGGAACATCTCGCCGAGCAGGACCCAGACCACCACGCCCCAGGAGAAGGCGAAGCAGAGCACGAAGACGTGCGCCGCGACCAGGGCGACGGTGGCGTGGGTGTTGTCGAGGGTGGCGGTGTCCCCCGTGCCCTGCCGGTAGGAGAACGCCCAGGCGGCGGTGCCCAGCGCGAGCGCCATGCCGATCGAGCCGGCCAGGGCGAGCGGCTTGCGGCCGATCCGGTCCACCAGCGCCATCGCGATCACCGTGCCGATCACGTTGATGATCGAGGTGGAGAGGCTGATCAGCAGCGAGTTGGACTCGTTGATGCCGACCGACTGCCAGAGGAACGAGGAGTAGTAGAAGATCACGTTGATGCCGACGAACTGCTGGAACACCGAGGCCCCGATGCCGACCCAGACGATCGGCAGCAGGCCGAACCGCCCGCCGAGCAGGTCCTTGAGCCGGGGCTTGTGCGAGGACTCCAGCACCGCGCGGATCTCCGCGACCCGGGCGTCCAGGTCGACGTCCTCGCCCTCCACCTCGCGCAGCACCTTGCGGGCCTGCTCCTCCCGGTGGTCGGCGATCAGGTAGCGCGGCGACTCCGGGATGGCGAGCGCCATCAGCCCGTACACCAGGGCCGGGATGGTCTCCACGCCGAGCATCCACTGCCAGGCCTGGATGCCGCCCAGGTGGCCGGTGGACTCACCTCCGGCGGCCTGGTTGATCGCCCAGTTGGCGAGCTGGGAGACGGTGATGCCGAGCACGATCGCCATCTGCTGGAAGGAGGCGAGCCGGCCCCGGTAGGCGGTCGGCGCGACCTCGGCGATGTAGGTCGGCGCGATCACCGAGGCGATGCCGATCGCGATGCCGCCGACCACGCGCCAGGTGGCCAGCACCTGGATGCTCGGCGGGAACATCGAGCCGATGCCGCTGATCGCGAACAGGCCGGCGGCCAGCAGCATGGTGCGGACCCGGCCGAGGTGGTCGGCGAGCCGGCCGGCGGCCACCGCGCCGGCCGCCGAGCCGAGCAGCGCGATGGCCACCACGAAGGCCGTTTCGCCGTTGCCCACGGCGAAGTGCTTCTGGATGCCCGTCACCGCACCGTTGATCACCGCGCTGTCGTAGCCGAACAGGAACCCGCCCATCGCGGCGGCGGCGGAGATGAAGATGACGTGCCCGAGGTGGGCCTCGCCCGCCCGATGGCTGTTGAGTGTGGACAAGCGCGCTCCCCGAGGTGGACGGGCCCGCTCTGACGGCCGAGTGGGCAGGACTCGTCTCACATTCGAGCAGCGGCGGGGCCGCCCTGCTCGAATTGGGGGCCGATCGGGTGATTCGGGGTCAGTCAGGGGCAGTCATCAGGGGCGCGATGGGCCGTTCGCGCCGGGAGCGTGAACGGTTGGACGCGCCCCCTGGCCAGCCGGTGCGCCTGCCGGGCCAGTTGACGCGCCCCCGGTCGCCCGGTGCGCCCCGGTCAGCTGACGCGCCGCTGGTGCCGGCGCAGCAGTTGGGTGCGGGCGGCGGCGTCCTGGTCGCGCCGGGGGTGCGGGGCGTTCGCTCGGTCGGCCGCGCGCTCGGCCAGCCGGTCGGCGATCGCGTGCTGGGCGGCGGCCGGCTTCTTGTCGTCGTACTTGAACTTGGCGCGCACCTCGCGGACCGTCAGGCGGAGCCCGCGCAGGCCGGGGAGCAGCCGGGAGAACTCGCCCTCACCGGGCACCACCCGGGTGTCCGGCGTCTCCGGCTGGAAGTGCGCCAGCTGGCGGTTGAGGATCTCCGCCTTGCCCGCCGCGGACTCGACGAGCTCGGCGGTGCAGTGGAAGTGGACGGAGGCGTAGTAGCTGGTGGGCGTGCCCGGCTCGCCGCGCCAGTAGCCGGGCGCGAAGGCGTAGCCGTCGGTGACCGCGAGGGTGACCTGCGGGTCGGCCCGGACGGCGGCCAGCAGCGGGTTGGGCGTGGCGAGGTGGAGCAGGATCTCGCCGCGCTCGGCGTCCAGCAGGAAGTGCGTCGGGACGAGCACCGGGCCCTCGCCCGGTCCGCCGTTGGCGGCGAGCAGGCCGAAGTCGCGGCCCTCGGCCAGCCAGGCGCGCCACTCCTGTTCGTCGCCGCGGTCCCAGGATCTGATCAGCATCGGCGGGCCCTCCGTCAGCGGGGGTAGCCGCGCAGGTGCGCGGGCAGCGGGACGGTGGTGGAGTCGGCGGGCTCGGGGGTGCCGTGCACGGTGGTGACCGGGATCAGGCCGGACCAGTGGGGCAGGTCGAGGTCCTCCGGGTCGTCGTCGGCGCCGTCGTCGCGGGTCTTGGCCGAGACCTCGTCCAGGTCGAGCCGCAGGACGGCGGTGGCGGCGAGTTCCTTGGCGTTGGCCGGGCGGACGTCGGCGGAGCGGCCGGGGATCGCGTGGTCGACCAGCGCGGCCAGCGCGACGTCCAGCTCCTCGGGGTCGGTGACCTGGTGGGCGGTGCCGTGGGCGACGACCGAGCGGAAGTTGACCGAGTGGTTGAACGCGGACTTGGTCAGCACCAGCGCGTCGACCAGGGTGACGGTGAGGCAGACCGGCAGGCCCTGGTCGGCGGAGGCGTTGCGCAGCGGACGGCTGCCGGTGGAGCCGTGGACGTACAGTCGGCCGCCGACGCGGGCGTAGATGGTCGGCAGGACGACGGGGGCGCCGTCGGCGACGAAGCCGAGGTGGCAGATGTACGCGTGGTCGAGGATGTCGTGGATCGCCTCCTGCTCCCAGGTGGCGCGGTCCTTGTAGCGGGTGGGGGTGGTGCGGGGGGTGCGGGAGTAGCTGGCGGAGCCTTCTGAAGGGGCCGACATGACAACCTCTATGTACTAGTGCATAATTTGCTTTGTGCTAGGAGACTATCCGCTGAAAGGGCGACGCGCCAGCGAAATCGCGTCCCACATCGAACAGGGCGTGAGCACCGGACGCCTCGCCCCCGGAACCGCGCTGCCCCCGCTGCGCGACCTCGCCGCCGAACTCGGCGTCAACCCCAACACCGTCGCCGCCGCCTACCGGCTGCTCCGCGACCGCGGGGTGATCGAGACCGCCGGCCGCAAGGGCAGCCGGATCCTCCCCAGGCCCGCGCTCACCCCGCGCGACCAGATCCGCGTCCCCGTCCCCCCGCACGCCCGCGACCTGTCCGCCGGCAACCCCGACCCGGCGCTGCTGCCCGACCTCGCCCCGGTCCTCGCGGCCGCCGCCGAGGCCGCCCACGCCGAGCCCGTCCTGTACGGGCACCCGGCCATCGATCCCGGGCTGCTCGCGCTCGCCCGCGCCTCCTTCGAGGCCGACGGCCTGCCCGGCGGTCCGATCGCCGTCGCCTCCGGCTCGCTCGACACCATCGAGCGCATCCTCGCCACCCGGCTGCGCCCCGGCGACGCCGTCGCCGTCGAGGACCCGGGCTGGGGCAGCCTGCTCGACCTGCTGCCCGCGCTCGGCCTGCGGCCCGCGCCCGTCCGGCTGGACGACGAGGGTCCGCTGCCCGACTCGCTCGCCGTCGCGCTGGCCGAGGGCGCCCGCGCGGTGGTGGTCACCAGCCGGGCGCAGAACCCGACCGGCGCCGCGGTCACCGCCTGCCGGGCCGAGGAGCTGCGGGCCGTCCTGGCCGAGCACCCCGGCGTGCTGCTGATCGAGGACGACCACGGGCACGGCATGGTCGACCAGCCGTACCACTCGCTGGTGGGTGCCGGCGCGCGGCACTGGGCCGTGGTGCGCTCGGCGGCCAAGGCGTACGGCCCGGACCTGCGGCTCTCGGTGGCCGTCGGCGACGAGGACACCATCGGACGGGTGACCGGGCGGCTGCGCCTCGGCGCAGGCTGGGTCAGCCACCTGCTCCAGCGGGCCGTCGCCGAGCTGTGGCGCACCGACGCGGTGCCGGTCGCCCGGGTGGCCGGTGTCTACCGGGCCCGCCGGGACGCGCTGCTCGGCGAACTCGCCGCGCGCGGCATCGAGGCGCACGGCGAGAGCGGACTGAACGTCTGGGTGCCGGTGCCGGACGAGACCTCCGTGCTGGTGGCGCTGGTGCAGCGCGGCTGGGTCGCGGCGCCCGGCGCGCGCTACCGCATCCAGTCCCCGCCCGGGCTGCGGCTCACCGTGGCCCAGCTGGAACCGGCGGACGCGCAGCGGCTGGCCGAGGACCTGGCGGCCGTGCTGGGGGCGGGCGGGGCCGGTTCGCGGCTGGTGTGAACCGGGCTCCGCCGGTCCGGTTCGACCCGTGCGCTCCGCCGGTCTGAACCCGGTGCTCCGCTGGTCTGAACCCGGCGGTAACAAAGCGGGAAACCTGGTGCAGATACCTAGCGGTAACCAGTGCGGGCATGTCATGTTCATCGCGCCACCGGCCGGCGGCCCACCCTCACCTAGGCGTCTTCCCGTCCCCACCGCACGGGAAGACCGAGCCGCAGGAGTTCCGCCGTGCCCGAAAACAGTTCGAGCATCACCCGCAGCGCCCCTCGACTCCGCCGACGGCTGCTCACCGCGGCCCTCGCCCTCCCGCTGGCCGCCGGCGGTCTGATGGCCGGCGGCCTCGCCGCCGCCGCGCCGGCCGCCGCGGCCCCCTCCGTACCCCTCGCCGCACCGGGCGGCCCCACCGCCAGCGTCACGCTCGGCGACAGCTACATCTCCGGCGAGGCCGGCCGCTGGATGGGCAACGCCGCCGGCACCAGCGGCAGCCGGGCCGGTACCGACCGCGCCTGGAACGGCAGTTCCGCCGACGCCTCCCGGATCTACGGCCCCACGGCCGCGAGCGGCTGCGACCGATCCGACGTCGCCGAGGTGCTCAGCGCCTCCACCGGCGCGCAGAACGAGATCAACCTGGCCTGCTCCGGCGCCGTCACCGCGAACATCTTCCGCGCCGCCAACGGCGGCCAGACGCTCAAGGGCGAGGCCCCGCAGGCCGACCAACTCGCCACCGTGGCACGGCAGAACAACGTCAAGCTGATCACGCTGTCGATCGGCGGCAACGACCTCGGCTTCGGCGGCATCATCTCCAACTGCGTCCAGGACTACCTCATCTGGTACTCCTACTGCCACGACTCCGCGCAGTCCTCGATCGACTCGAAGATGCCCACGGCGATGGCCGGGGTCGGCAAGGCGATCGACGAGATCCGCGCGGTGATGGCCGGCGCCGGCTACGCGCAGGGGGACTACCGCCTCGTCCTGCAGTCCTACCCCTCGCCGATCCCGCGCAGCGCCGAGATGCGCTACCCGGAGAGCGGCTGGACCCGCTCGAACACCGGTGGCTGCCCGTTCTGGGACGGTGACGCCGACTGGGCGCGCGACTCGATGGTGCCGCAGATCTCCAAGTCGCTGGCCGGGGTCGCGGCGTCCAAGGGTGCCCAGTTCCTCGACCTCTCCGACATGCTGCAGGGCCGTGAGGTCTGCTCGACGGCCACCCGGCAGCCGACCGCCACCGCCGGACCGTCCGCGACCACCAGCGAATGGGCACGCTTCCTGGACGGCGGCCTCAACTCCACGCAGGGCGTGCTGCAGGAGTCGATGCACCCCAACTACTACGGGCAGCAGGCGCTCGGGCGCTGCCTGACCCTGCTGTGGGGGCAGAGCAGCGGCGACTACGCGTGCCGCAACACGGCGGGGCAGGACGCGGGCGGGATGTACCTGGCGGCGCGGTGACGCCGTGACGTTGTGGCGCTCGGCGCCCGTTCTCCGGATCGGTTCCGGAGGCGGGCGCCGGGTGGCTCAGCCCTTGGCGAGCAGGGCCTGGGCGTGCGCCCGGACCTGGTCCTTCGTCAAGTAGGCGTCGGTGTACTCGAAATCGCGCATCCGGGCGGGCTGCCGGGCGAGGAAGCCGGTCCGGACGAAGTCGTCCCCGGCGGTCGCGTTGAGCAGCCAGTTGGCGCTCACCCGGAACTTGGCCGTGTTGGTGCGCATCGCCATCAGGTGGTAGCCGCGGGCCACCAGTTGGGCCGGCACCCCGTGCAGCTCCACGCCGAGCGGCTTGGACACCGCGTCCTTGCCGCCCAGGTCGACCACCAGGCCCAAGTCCTTGTGGTAGTAGGGCTCCAGAGGCTGGTCGCGGAGCGCGGCGATCACGTTGTCGGCCACCACGCGGCCCTGCCGGGCGGAGTGCTGGGCGGTCGGCGGGCAGACCGCGCCGTCGCCCTTGGCGAGGTCCGGCACGGCGGCCGCGTCGCCCAGCGCGAACACGCTCTCGAACTGCGGCACCCGCATCTCCGCCGTCACCGCGAGCCGGCCGCGGACCGTCTCCGCGTCCAGCGTGCCGATCAGCGGGCTCGCGGCCACCCCGGCGGTCCAGATCAGCGTGCGGCAGGGCAGCACCCTGCCGTCGGTGAACTTGACCGACTCGGCGCCGACTTCGGCCACCGAGACGCCCAGCGACACCTCGATGCCGCGGCCGCGCAGCACCTCCAGAGCGGCCAGGCCCAGCGCGTCGCCCAGCTCCGGCATCAGCTTCGGGGCGATGTCGATCAGGTGCCACTTGATCTGCCGGGTGTCCAGGCGCGGATAGCGGTGGGACGCGGCGGTGGTCAGACGCTGCAGGCAGGCGGCCGTCTCGGTGCCCGCGTAGCCGCCGCCGACGACCACGAACTGGAGCCGGGACTCGCGCTCCCGCTGGTCCAAGGTGGCCGAGGCGAGGTCGAGTTGGGCGATCACGTGGTCGCGGACGTAGGCCGCCTCGGCGAGCGTCTTCATGCCGCGGGCGTAGTCGGTCAGGCCGGGGATGTCGAAGGTGCGGGTGACGCTGCCGGGGGCGAGGACCAGGTAGTCGTACTTCTGCGCCACCACCTCGTCGGTGATCTTGCGGACCACGCACACCTTGGAGGCCGGGTCCACGCCGATCGCGCCGCCCGGAACGATGTGGGTACGGCGCAGCGTGCGGCGCAGGGAGATCGCGACCGACTGCGGGGTCAGCACGCCGGCCGCGACGTGCGGCAGCAGGGGCAGGTAGAGCTGGTAGCTGAACGGTGTGACCAGCGAGATCTCGGCCTCCGTCGGCGCGAGCTTGCGTTCGAGTCGGCGGGCGCACTCCAGGCCGGCGAAGCCACCGCCCACGATCAGGATCCGAGGTCGTTCCATCGCTCATCCCTTTGCCGTGCAGGTCGTAACCGCGAAGGTCCCCATTGCTGTCCGCCACACTCGCACGGAGCAGCGGGGGCTGCCACCGGGGTGGGGCGGATGGTGGAGGGGTGGGACGGGGGGCGTACGGAGGGGAGGAGGTGACGGGTCGGCACCGATAGGCTGTGGGGCGTGCTCCCCGAGGTGACGGCGGTCCGTTATGTGACGCCACTGCGAGAAGGCGGCTCGATGCCGGGCCTGGTCGAGGCCGACGACCGGCGGCTGTACGCGCTGAAATGGGTCGGCGCGGCGCAGGGCCGGAAGGCGTTGGTGGCGGAGGTGCTGGCCGGGGAGTTGGGCCGGCGGCTCGGGCTGCCGGTGCCGGAGCTGGTGACGGTCGACCTGGATCCGGTGCTGGCCCGCAGCGAGCCGGACCAGCAGGTCCAGGACCAGATGCGGGCCAGTGGCGGGACCAACCTCGGGATGGCCTTCGTCAGCGGCGCGCTCAACTTCGACCCGCTCTGCTTCGAGGTGGATCCGGAGTTGGCCGGCCAGGTGCTCTGGTTCGACGCGCTGATCGGCAACGTCGACCGCTCCTGGCGCAACCCCAACCTGCTGGTGGCGACCGGCGGGCTGCGGCTGATCGACCACGGCGCGAGCCTGATCTTCCACCACCACTGGGCGGGCGCCGCCGCCTGGGTGCGCCGCCCGTACGACGCCTCCGACCACGCGCTGCTGCGGGCCCGGCCGGACCTGACGGCCGCGGACAAGGCGCTCGCGCCGCTCGCGGAGGCCGCGATCGAGGGCGCGGTGGCGAGGATCCCGGAGGTCTGGCTGCTGGACGAGCCCGGCTTCGACTCGCCCGAGGCGGTGCGCGCCGCGTACCGCGCCCAGCTGACCGGCCGACTGGCCGGTCCGCGCGACTGGCTGCCGGAGGTGCCCGCATGACCGAGCCGAGGACGCCCGCGCTGCCGGCCGCCGTCGAACTGCACGACTACGAGTACGCCGTGATCCGCGCGGTGCCGCGGGTGGAGCGCGGCGAGTGCGTCAACGTCGGGGTGCTGCTGTACTGCCGGCAGAACGGGTATCTGGCCGCGCGCACGCACCTGGACCAGGCCCGGCTGCTGGCGCTCGACCCGGTGGCGGACGTGCACGGGGTGCGGCGGGCGCTGCACGGGATCGAGGCGGTGTGCGCCGGGGGTCCGCAGGCCGGTCCGGCGGCGGGGGACAGCCCGGGGCAGCGGTTCCGCTGGCTGACCGCTCCGCGCAGCGCGATCGTCCAGCCGGGGCCGGTGCACACCGGGCTGACCGCGGACCCGGAGCCGGAGCTGCGGCACCTGTTCGATCAGCTGGTGCTCTAAGCTCTGTCGACTGGCCGGAGGCTCTGTCGACCGGCCGGTGCTGCAGTTCTGGTCAAGCCGTCGACGGTTGCCGTGGTCAAAGCTTGAGTTGCTGAAGCACTCGGCCGTACGCTGACCCCATGGGTTCGACAGCGACGACGACCGTACCGACCAACGCCGAGTTGATGGAGGCGTTGGCCGCCGTCGGCGCCGCGTATTTCCAGGACTTCGCGGCGGCCGCGGCCCGGCACGGGCTCTCCTCCTCGCAGGCCAAGGCGCTCGGCGCGGTGCAGGAGCCGGTGCCGATGCGGGCGCTGGCCGGACGGCTGGGCTGCGACGCCTCCAACGTCACCGGGATCGTGGACCGGCTGGAGACGCTGCGCCTGGCCCACCGGGAGGCCGCCGCCGGCGACCGCCGGGTGAAGATCGTCGTGATCACGGACGAGGGCCGGGAGATCCTGAACCGCATCCGCGGCGAGATGGCCCGCACCCACCAGGCGTTCGAGGCGATGACCGACGAGCAGCGGATCGCGCTGCACTCGATCTGCGGGCAGGTCCTGCCGGTGCTGGCCGGCCGGGCCGGCGCCGCCCAGTAAGCCAGCCCAGTAAGCCGCCCGGTAACGGACCGCGCCGCGCCCGGCGGGAGCCGTCGGGCGGGCCCGGTCGGAGCCGTCCGCTCCGGCCCGGGCCGTAGCCGCCCGATGCGCCGACGTTCCGGCTGACCTCGGCTGTTAGGCTTGCGAAGCGTGAGCGCGAAGCCCCAGATCCCCAATGTCCTGGCCTCCCGGTACGCCTCGGCGACCCTGGCCCAGCTGTGGTCCCCCGAGCACAAGGTGGTCCTCGAGCGCCACCTGTGGCTCGCCGTCCTGAAGGCCCAGCAGGACCTCGGTGTCGAGGTACCGGCGAACGCCGTCGCCGACTACGAGCGGGTGATCGACCAGGTCGACCTCGGCTCGATCGCCGCCCGTGAGCGGGTCACCCGCCACGACGTGAAGGCCCGCATCGAGGAGTTCAGCGAACTCGCCGGCCACGAGCAGATCCACAAGGGCATGACCTCCCGGGATCTGACCGAGAACGTCGAGCAGCTGCAGATCCGCCAGTCGCTGGAGCACGTGCGCGACCGTACGGTGGCCGTGCTGGTCCGGCTGGCCCGCCTGGCCGCCCAGCACTCCGAGCTGGTCATGGCCGGCCGCTCGCACAACGTGGCCGCGCAGGCCACCACCCTGGGCAAGCGCTTCGCGTCGATCACCGACGAGCTGCTGGTCGCCTTCCGCCGCCTGGAGGAGCTGATCGCCCGCTACCCGCTGCGCGGGATCAAGGGCCCGGTCGGCACCGCCCAGGACATGCTGGACCTGCTCGGTGGCGACACCGACAAGCTCGCCGAGCTGGAGCGCCGGGTCGCCGGGCACCTCGGCTTCGACAACGTGTTTATCAGCGTCGGCCAGGTCTACCCGCGCTCGCTGGACTTCGAGGTGCTCACCGCCCTCGTCCAGCTGGCCGCCGCGCCGTCCAGCCTGGCCAAGACCATCCGTCTGATGGCCGGCCACGAGCTGGTCACGGAGGGCTTCAAGGAGGGCCAGGTCGGCTCCTCGGCGATGCCGCACAAGATGAACACCCGCTCCTGCGAGCGCGTCAACGGCCTGGCCGTCATCCTGCGCGGCTACGCCTCGATGACCGGCGAGCTGGCCGGCGACCAGTGGAACGAGGGTGACGTCTCCTGCTCGGTGGTGCGCCGGGTCGCGCTGCCGGACGCCTTCTTCGCCTTCGACGGCCTGCTGGAGACCTTCCTGACCGTTCTCGACGAGTTCGGCGCCTTCCCCGCCGTGATCGAGGCCGAGCTGGACCGCTACCTGCCGTTCCTCGCCACCACCAAGGTGCTGATGGGCGCGGTGCGCGCGGGCGTCGGCCGGGAGACCGGGCACGAGGTCATCAAGGAGCACGCCGTCGCCTCCGCGCTGGCGATGCGTGCGGGTGGCCGCGAGAACGAGCTGCTGGACCGGCTGGCCGCCGACGAGCGGATCCCGCTGGACCGGGCCGGGCTGGACGCGCTGCTGGCCGACCGGCTCTCCTTCACCGGTGCGGCCGGCGCCCAGGTCGCCGAGGTGGTCCGCCAGGTGGAGGCCGTCGCCGCCGCCTACCCGGAGGCCGCCAAGTACGCGCCGGCCGACATTCTCTGACGGGCAGTACTTCCTGACGATTCGTCAGCCGGCTGAGGGCCCTGCCGCCGATCCGGTGGCGGGGCCCTCGTCCGTGTGGACGTGGCCCGGGTCGAGTGGTGGGGTGGTGCCGCAGGCCCACTCGCAGTCCGGCTCGGCCACCGGGCGGTCCACCGGCGCGAGCACGTTGCCGCGGACGGTGGCGAAGGCCGTCAGCCCGCCGGTGACCAGCAGCCCGGCGCAGATCAGCATCGCGGTGCGGAAGGCGGAGTCCACGGCGGACGGCACCCGGTAGGCGTCGCCGCTCAGCCCGGCGAGCGAGGGCAGCGCGGCGACCGCGAGCAGCCCGGCCGCGCGGGCGGCGGCGTTGTTGACGCCGCTGGCGATGCCCGCGTGCCGGACCTCGACGGCGGCCAGCACCGTCGCCGTCAGCGGCGCGACCAGCAGGGTCATCCCGCAGCCCAGCACCGTGACGGCGGGCAGCACGTCCGCCCAGTAGGAGGAGCCGGGGCCGATGCGCAGCATCAGCAGCACCCCGGCGGCGCACAGCAGCGGACCGACGGTGAGCGGGATCCGGGGGCCGATCCGCTTGCCCAGCCGCCCGGCGCGCGCCGACAGGGTCAGCATCAGCACGGTGATCGGGACCAGGGCGAGGCCGGAGACCAGCGGGGAGAAGCCGGAGACGATCTGCAACTGCACCACCAGCAGGAAGAACACCCCGCTGAACGCCGCGTAGACGCAGAGGGTGACCAGGTTGACGGCGGTGAACAGCCGGGAGGAGAAGAGGCCGAGCGGCAGCATCGGCTCGGCGGCGCGGCGCTCGACCGCGATGAAGGCCGCGCCGAGCAGCAGGCCGATCGCGCCGGTGAGCCAGACCGCGGGGGACAGGCCCTCTCCGGCGGCGGTCAGCGCGTAGGTGATCGCGCCGAGGGCGAGTGCGGCGAGCAGCGCGCCGAGCACGTCGAAGCGGCCGACGGCGCTCTCGTTCCGACTCTCGGGGACGAACCGGGAGGTGACCGCGACCACGGCGGCCGCGAGCGGCAGGTTCAGCAGGAAGATCCACCGCCAGCCGGGGCCGTCCACCAGCCAGCCGCCGAGGAAGGGGCCGACCGCGGCCGACACCCCGCCGAGGCCCGACCACAGGCCGACCGCCGCCGAGCGGTCGTCCGGGTGGAAGACGGCTTGCAGCATGGCGAGCGAACCGGGGGTGAGCAGCGCCCCGCCGATGCCCTGGACGGCGCGGGCGGCGATCAGCACGTGGATGGTGGGGGCGGCGGCGCAGGCCGCGGAGGCGGCGGCGAACCAGAGCACGCCGATCAGGAAGACCCGGCGCCGGCCGTACCGGTCGCCGAGCGCGCCGCCGAGCAGGATCAGTCCGGCCAGGGTGAGCAGATAGGCGTTGAGCGTCCACTGCAGGGACGCGAGGGAGGCGCCGAGATCGGTGCCGATGCGGGGCAGCGCGACGTTCACCACGGTGCCGTCGAGCATCGCCATGCTGGAGCCGAGCACCGTCGCGAGGAGGACCCAGCGTCCCCGCGAGGTGCCCAGGCGCAGTGTTCCTGCTTCGGAGGTGGCCACGGGCCGATCCTGCGCCCGTGGGGCGTACGTGACAAGGGTCACCGGGGGGTGTGTCGGTGGGTGCGCGGTGCGTGAGCGGGTGGGTGCGCAGCGGTGGCGGAATCGGCGCAGCGTCGTGGATCAGTGGCGCCGGGTGAATGGATTGTGCACGTACGGTGCAGCCGATCATTCGAAGGGTCACCGCAGCTCGGGGGGTTGTTGCCGGTTCAAGTGATCGACATTGCTTCACCCGAACGGATGGGTTTTAGTTCAGCGACCGCCCGGCCAGTCCGGACGGATCCACCGGGTGGAACGCCGAATCCTGCC
The DNA here is from genome assembly GCF_042731835.1 of Kitasatospora sp. NPDC059817. Classification (NCBI taxonomy): domain Bacteria; kingdom Bacillati; phylum Actinomycetota; class Actinomycetes; order Kitasatosporales; family Streptomycetaceae; genus Kitasatospora; species Kitasatospora sp. NPDC059817. The sequence goes on from NZ_JBHWIR010000034.1 coordinate 34,289, forward strand.
GCTGCCCGGTGGCTCGCACCGAACTCTGTACGGCAGGAGCGGGGGACCCACAGGTAAGTCGCCGGACCGGAAACGGCACGCTTTCGCGTACCCGGATCCAGGGCCGGCTAGGGGTGAAGCCGCATGTGCGGCCGGGCAACTCCAGCCCGAACCCGACAGCTCACCTCGCAGGCGTCGGAGAGGAAAATTCCATGCCTGCACAGGCTCGTCGTATCGCCCTGCCCCGCGCCGCCCGCATCGGGATCGCCACCGCCGTCACCGGTGTCTCCTTCGCCCTGCCGCTCGTCACCGCGATGAGCGCCCAGGCCTACCCCGCGCCGGCCGCCGCCGTCACCGCCGCCCCGGCCGCCGCTCCCGCCGACCAGGCCCAGGCCCCGTCGCAGGAGAGCTACCGCGTCGTCAGCGGCGACACCCTGTCCCGGATCGCCGACGCCCAGCACGTCGACGGCGGCTGGCAGGCGCTGTACGACCACAACCGCGAGGTCGTCGGCGGCAACCCGGACCTGATCTTCCCCGGTCAGCAGCTCGTGATCGCCGGCCAGGCCGCCCCGGCCAAGCCCGCCGCCCCGGCGAAGCCCGCCCAGCCGTCCGCCCAGGACGCCGCGCCGGCCACCACCGCCGCCAAGCCGCAGGCCCAGCTGGAGGTCCGGACCGAGGCGGCCAAGCCGTCCGCCCAGCTCCAGACCCAGCTGCAGACCGCCGCGCCGACCACCGCGGTCACCGCCGTGCCGGTCGCCGCCGCCTCCGCCTTCGTCGCCCCGCTGGCCAGCCCGAAGCTGGGCACCGCCTACGGCGTGGCCGGCTCGATGTGGGCCTCCGGCCACCACACCGGCCAGGACTTCGTCGCCTCCACCGGCACCCCGCTGCGCGCCGTCGGCAACGGCGTCGTGGTGAAGGCCGGCAACGGCGGCGCCTACGGCAACGAGGTCGAGATCAAGCTCGCCGACGGCCACTTCGCCGAGTACGCGCACCTCTCCTCGATCGGTGTGAAGATCGGTCAGGCCGTCAAGGCCGGACAGCAGATCGGCCTCTCCGGCGCGACCGGCAACGTGACCGGCCCGCACCTGCACTTCGAGATCCGCAACGGCTCGGAGTACGGCTCGGACATCAACCCGGTCGCCTACCTGCGGGCCCACGGCGTCGCGCTCTGACCAGTGCCGGATGCACCGGATGCACCGGATGCACCGGATGCACCGGATGCACCGGATGTGCCGGATGCGTCGGGTGAGGAACCACCGCTGCTACGGGGCGAATCGACCGCCCGGGATGGTCATGTCGGGTGACCGCTCGACCGGGTGATCGCCGCAGCAGTGGACATGGGCGCGGGACACGCCCAGGCCGGCCCGGCTCG